>CAYQEY010000039.1:0-16619 GCA_964416635.1 uncultured Lachnospiraceae bacterium
ACCAACGACACGGGGATTTTCAGTCCCCTGCTCTACCAACTGAGCTACAGAGGCGTATTAAGCAAGGACTGCTTATTTTTTTGATGGCGACCCGAAGGGGACTCGAACCCCTGACCTCTAGCGTGACAGGCTAGCGTTCTAACCAACTGAACTACCGGGCCGTTTGGTGGGAACAATAGGGCTCGAACCTATGACCCTCTGCTTGTAGGGCAGATGCTCTCCCAACTGAGCTATGCTCCCATAAGCCGCCCGCTATTGCCGACGACTCGCATATTATACCATATCACTTTATATTTGTCAAGACTTTTCTTGAAAAATTTTTATTTATTTTTCGTCTTTTTTATTATATTTTCTATATCTCTCTCCTTGAATATCTCCTTACGTCCGCAGAAGCGGCAATTTACCTCAAGCTCTCTTGCCTTGCCCTCTGCCTCTTGCTCGTCGAGCATCGCACGAAGCTCATTCTCACCCAGAGTGATAAGTGCGCGCTCTACTCGCTCTCTCGTGCAGTCGCACTTATATTCAACGATGATCTCGTCGAAGGCATCGAACGGTATTCCCTCAAGTGCTATATTGGCGATCTCCATATTCGACAGCCCCCTGTCAAACAGACGTGAGATATTTGACAGCTTTGACACATTTGCCTCTATAAGATTTACCGTATCGGGATTTGCAAAGGGCAATAGCTGTATCATAACTCCGCCTGCCGCACGGCAAGTGCAATCAACATCAACGAGCACTCCGAGTGCGCAAACTGTAGGCACCTGCTCGCTCGTAGCGTAATAGGACGCGATATCCTCTGCTACCTCTCCGCTCACAAGCGGTATGGAACCCGTATAAGGCTCGCCGTCTCCGATATCGCGTATCAGAGTCAGCAGACCGTGCCCCACAGCTCCGCCGACATCGAGCTTACCGTTTGATTTGAGCGGAATGTCAACCTTCGGGTTCTGTATATATCCCTTTACGTTGCCGTAATAATCTCCAACTGCGATGACCCTGCCCGCCGGGCCGTCACCACCGAGTGTTACGGTTATGGAATCGTTCTTCTCACCGAGCATACTTCCCATCATCGAGGTCGCTGTCAGAAGTCTGCCGAGCGTTGCCGTTGCCGTGGGAGTCGTATGATGACATTCTATTGCCTTGTTGACTATATCCGTTGACTGTATTACCAAAATTCTCGCGCTTCCGTCCGAAGTCATACCGCGTAAAATACTTGATTCAGGCGCTTTCATCATTATCCTCTTTTACTTTTTTATTTTTTTGCTCTTGCAACGAAATACCAACGCTCCGTACTCTCTGTTGGCTCGGAGAGACCGTAGTCGGAATATATTCCGACAAGCTCAAATCCCGCACATGCAAGTGCCGAGCATATTTCGTCTTTTTCATAGCATCTTTCCTTTTGCTGCTCGTCGGCTCTGAAATAGCTTCCATCCTCATTTTCTTTAAATACAGAAAGGTAAAAGTCGCATATTTTAGACTCGCCGTCGTAAAAATTCTGCCATCCGCAGTATATCGCGCCGCCGTCCTCGCTTTCATCCTCGAGCACGTACGCGTTATTTGAGTATACATTTTCAAACTTATAAGGCGTATTCACATCGAAGATAAAGAGAGCGTCGGGGTCGGAATAATTGTGAACGAGCCTGAAGGTTTTGTCAAGCTCGCATGGGTCGGTAAGATAATTCAGGCTGTCAAGGCAACAGACCGTCGCGCCGACAGTACCGTACAGTTCAAACTCGCTCATATCCTGAAGCAGGTAAAGTATTCCCTGCGCTCCACTCATATACGCCTCATTAAGCATGTCGGAGCTTCCGTCAACGCCTATCATGTCGTACCCCCGCGATGCAAGCTCTCGCGTCATCCTGCCGGTCCCGCAGGCAAGATCGAGAACTATCCCGGGTTTTCCCTTGCCGAAGCGCTCAAAGCAGGTCTCTATCATATCCGCCCACGCGCGGTAATCTATATCCTTATTGAGCCTATCGTAAACTCCGGCGATTGCCGAATATCCGTCGTAGTTGCCCATTTTTATCTCCTTTTATCTCAACATTCAAGCTCAAGGCGTTCAAATACGTGCCATACGTCTCCTGCCCCCATCACTATTGCAATGTCGCCCTCGCGCAGTTCGCTCTTGAGTATCCTTGCGGGCTCGTCAAAGCCATGGCAGGCTCGGGCACCGTTTATTTTTGAAGCGAATATTTCTGGGGTGATACCGTAGACATTTTCTTCCCTCGCCGCATAAATATCGCAGATGATCACCTCGTCCGCGATCGAGAGCGCGTCGGCAAATTCTTCAAGCAGAGCCGTCGTTCTGGAATAAGTATGCGACTGAAATACGCAAAAAAGTCTGCCACAGCTAACCATTTTTCGTGCACCCTCGAGCGTCGCACGTATTTCTGTGGGATGATGTGCGTAATCATCGTAAACGCACGCGCCGTTCTGCTTTCCTTTATATTCCATTCTTCGTGCCGCTCCGCCGAAAGCTTCAAGCCCCCGCTTTATATCCTCGCCCGAAAGTCCGCATTCAAGCGATACCGCCGCACAGGCAAGGGCGTTATATATATTGTGATATCCGCTGACGCGAAGCCGAACCGAGCAAATATATTGCCCTCCCGCAACTATATCAAAGGCATATCTTCCGCCGTTATTTTCAATGTTTTTTGCTGTTATGTGTGCATCCGGGTCCTCGATGCCGAACCAAACGCATCGACACTCAAGAGAAGAAAGCGCTTCCCTTACGTTTGCGTCATCCGCATTACCTATCACACAGCCGTCGCGCCCGACTATCGATGCAAAGCCCGCGTATGAGCTTTTCACCTGCTCCATGCTCTTAAAGTAATCGACGTGATCAAGCTCTATGTTGAGCACGACCGCAATATTCGGATTGAAATCAAGAAAGGAATCCATATATTCGCAGGCTTCAAAGAGGAAATGCTCTTTTGAGTTCCTTCCGACGCGGTACGCACCGTCCATGATGTCAAGCTCCGCTCCCGACAGCACGGTCGGGTCTGTATCTGCAAGAATGAGCGTCTGTGCGCACATCGACGTACAGGTGCTCTTTCCGTGCATACCGGATATTCCTATTCTATGGTGATACGGCATCATAAGATAACCCATATAGTCGGCTCTTGAAATGCAGGGTATGCCTTCGCTTACGGCGCGGCAATATTCGGGGTTGTCCTCCGATATCGCCACCGTATAGACGAGAGCGTCGTACCCTTCGATATTCTTTGCGTCGTGCGAATAAAATATTTCCGCTCCCTCGTTCGCAAGTCTGTCTGTGAGAGCCGAGCGGATTCTGTCAGAGCCGCCGACCTTCATTCCGCCGACCAGCGACACGTGAGCCAGGGACGACATATTTATGCCGCCTATTCCGACAAAAAATATGCTTTTGCACTCTTTTAACATCTGTTCTATTCTTTCAGCGCCAAAATGAGTATTTACAAGCGACATGGAAATATCCTTTCAACACAAATTTCTTACTCGTTCACATAAAAAACTTATTTTCATTGTATAACCGTCAAAAAAGCTTTGTATAATATAGGTGTAGAGATAAAATCAAGCTTTAGTACCAAATCTTATGATGCATTACAGAAATTTATAATACGATGGAGGTTTTAAAATGCAGATCACAGATATCAAAATAAGAAAGCTTTTTGACGAGGGACCTATGAAAGCGATCGTTTCGGTAACCTTCGACGGTCAGCTCGCAGTACATGACGTAAAGGTCATCAACGCCAGAGACAAATTCTTTATCGTTATGCCAAGCAGAAAAAATCCCGATGAAACATATCGCGACATAGTTCATCCGATCAACGCAAGCTTCAGAGCAACTCTTGAAGAAGAGATACTCGCCGCTTACAACGCCGAGCTTGAAGCTCTCGCAAACGCCGACCCTGCGCAGGAAGTTACGGTTTAACGTATTTCTTCATTACCTTTCCATAGAGAAAGGCAGCAAAGCGTTAAAGATCAAAAATTATAAAAGTTCTTTTTTCCGGCGGACGACCTGTGTGTTGTCCGCTTTTTTTCTTTTGCGGATGAGCTGTTTTTTACGTCAGAAAGCTATACCGTGTATAGATCCTGCGCTACACCCTTCCGTGAGACATAAGTATATCCTTGCCCCGTATCTCAATAATGCCGAAGTGTCCCCAACCGTCTCCCGATGCACCGAGACTACCCGGATTAAATATACGCAAAGGCTTTCCGAGCGAATATTCGCCGCCGTCGGGAATATATTTTTCCATCGGCTCATGCGTATGTCCGAAAAGCAAAATATCCGCTTCACGCTCGCGCGCCGCATATACGGCGTTTGTCAAGCCGTGCTTGACCCCTCGGGTATGCCCGTGGAGCATAAAAAATCTGTATCCTTCAAAATTCAGCACCGTTTCTTCATCGCTCTCCCCTCTGCCGAAAAAGGAAAATACATCGCAGTTTCCTTTCACCGCAAAAACGGCAAAGCCCTTTGAATAAGCATCGGCGCGTTCAAGATCGGCAAGTCCGTCACCGAGAAATATAAGCGCATCTATGTTCTTATGCATATCGATAAGCTCCGCTATACGCTCATAACGCCCGTGACTGTCCGAAACAACCAAAAATTTCATACTCCTACCGCCTCGGACTCTCTCATCCTCATGCCGGCGCAAGGTATGACTCCATGCGGAAGCATAAGTCTCAAAGCCGCTCTCTCGACCGAAAGATGAAGCTCGTCGGTATGTATTATCTCTCCGTCAATGCTGACAGGCGTTTCCTCCCCAAAATACATATCCACCGTATCGCATTTGCAATTTCCCACTATGTGTGAAAGCTTTTCACGTATGTGAGTACCTTTTTTATAACTTCCCACAAGCGTCAGGAATCTCATTCTGCCGACGTTTTCTATGGTGAGAAGATCTATATGACCATCGACGAGCGAAGCTTTGGGATTTGAGTGGAAGCCCCCTCCGCAGAAAACTCCGTTTGCCATCGTGGTGAGCAACAGCTCTCTATGCTCTTTCTCACCGCCGTCACGCGATATGGCAACCTTAAGCCATGGCTTGCGCACAAGCGTCAACACAAGCGAAAATATGTAAGCCAATTTTCTCGGCACCCACTTTTTCTTGCCTATCTTTTCTTTTTGGCAGACGACATGGCTGTCGAAGCCTACGTTGACCATATTGACCGAATACATATCGTTACACCTGATAAGATCTATATCATACGGTGTGGGATCAAGCTGTGCCTCAATGTCAAAAAAATTATTCTTGTCTTCAAAATTACTTGTGAAATCGTTTCCCGTTCCAATGGGAACAACTCCGACCGATACGTGCTCTCTCTGCTCCGCCGGCAATGACATAACGGAAAGTATAGTCTCGCAAAGAGTTCCGTCTCCGCCGCAGGCGATAAATTCAACATCTTCAGGCTCTGCGACAGTACTGCGGATATACTCCTCCGTATCTCCAATTCTTTCGGACACGAATATTTCTCGTGAGACGCCTGCCTTTTGAGACGCCGAATTTATGCTTTCGGTAATTTTGTCGACAAGCTGTCCTTTTCCTGCTGCGGGATTTATAATAAAGCAGAATTTCACAGTCCAAACCTCTTCCGTAAATATTTCGGTAATACCGATATCAGTTTAAGCATATAATCATTCAGATTCAAATAATCACATCAAAGACAATTATATCACAAAAATCGATCTTTGTCTACATAAAGGTACCAATATTCATAAAAGAATCAAAATTAACATTTTACAAGGAAATGCATATACTTCCTATAGCAGATCAATTTTTCATTCAGGAGGTGTTATCATGCAAATAAACCGTGAAAATCTCGACAAGCTCCTCTCTCTGAACGATTTTCAGCTCAAAATGATGATCAACAGGCTTGCCGCTCAAGGCGGCATAAACCCCGCGGACTTCAACATCGACCCGAGCAGTATAGAAAGCATCCGGAGAGTACTTTCGAGCGCGACAGACAAGGACCTTGAACGCATTGCAGAGCAATACGCCGCAAACCGATCAAACAAAAAGAGGTAAGATTATGACAGATGAAAAGAACGTATCGGAGGCAGGCGCACCCGATAGCTTTTCAAATACTCTTAACAGTATTCTCTCAAACCCCGAAATGCTGTCAATGATAAGCTCCATGGCAGAAAAGCTTAAATCCGATTCGGCGCCGACCCAAAACACGGAGCAGGAAGCTTCGCACGCCACTACAGCCGACCATACACCGGGGGAGCAGAACGCTCCCGCTTTCCCCGACATATTGAATAAGCTCGCTCCCCTGCTGACCTCGTCAGGCGGAGCGAAGCTATCAAAGAGAGACAACGACCGCGCTTGTCTTTTGCGTGCGCTGAAGCCCTATCTCAGCCACGACAGAAGTCAAGCCGTCGACTACATCATCAAAATTTCAAGTCTTGCGGAGGTCTTGAAAAATCTTTCATAGGAGGTGCCCAATGTACGTACGTCCGCCAAATTACAGATACCCACCGTCGGTAAGAGTACCCGACAACTACAGCGGAAACATTTTCCGCGAACAGCCGCAAAGTTCGGTAAACGAGCCCGAGGCAGAAGTAGTTGAAAGCAAGATCGAACAAGAAAATGTGTCTGCCGCGACTATACAAGAAGCAAACACACAAAAAGAAAATTCCGAGCCTGCCGAACAAGCGTCCTTGCTGTCGCCACACGGATTCCGGCTTCGCCTCGGCTCAATTTTCGGCAAAGGACGCGGCATTGGCACAGAGGAGCTGCTTATTCTGTCGCTCATCCTGCTGCTTGCAGACAGCGACGAGGGCTTTGACGACCTTATACTATTTCTCGCTCTTCTGTTTTTCATCAAGTAAGATAAAGTATGTTTCGGTTGGTTTGTGTCAGTTGTATTTTCGCCACCTTTCTCTCGGGAAAGGTGGCGAAAATACTATATGCAAACTATCAAAAAACTAATACCTGACTTTCTGCTTTCTGATATCCGTACCTCTGAATGGTACCGGATAATATTCGCCGAAAATACGGCTTGTAATACGTTCGGCGTATTTTGATTCAAGTTCTTTCTTTGTAAGGTTTGTATTTATAAAGGTAGATTTTCTGTTGTTTATTCTTGAATTTATCACATCGTAAAGGCAGGAAACGGTGAATTGATTCGCAACCTCTGTACCGAGATCATCTATAATGAGAAGGTCTGCATTGTAATACCTCTCGGTTGCACGCTGACTTCCGTCGCCTGCTCCCGTACCGAAGCGTCTTGCCTCAAAATCTCCTATCATCCCCAAGGCACCGACGTAAAGCACATCATATCCGCGCTCAATGACCGTCTTTGCAACTGCAGTAGAGAGATGAGTCTTTCCGAGTCCAGTGGGACCGAACAAAAGATGATTTTTGTAAGTTTCCGAATCAAAGCTCTCTGCAAACTTTTTGAGTGCATTGACGAAATTATTCATGTTTTCATAGTTTACACTGCCGTCAACGCCGTTTTTATAATAGTCAAGCGAGAAATTCTCAAAGCTCTGCGTGCGGATAAGTCCGCCCAGTCCCGACGATTCATATCCCGCAAGCACGAGCGCTTTTTTCATACACTCGCACATTTTCGTGCCCACGTATCCCGTGTCTCCGCACTTATCACATTCGTAATGTACGTCTGAATAGTCCGCGCTGTATCCGTTCGCCACGAGCAGTTCCGCTCTGCGACGAAGCAGTGAATCGTTTCTTTCCTTGAGCGATGTAACCTTTTCCTCAACGTTTTCCTTGCCTGCCGTGATTATCGCCATTATCTCGCTTCCGGTTCCCGCAAGCACAGAGTCGATATCCTTTACCTCGGGGATCCTTGCATATAACTCAAATCGGCGCTCCTCGGCACGCTCCCGTGCCATCATATACTTTTCGGAGTATTGTGCCTTTATGCGTACATAGTCCTCTCTGTTGTATCCCATTTGAACTTCTCCGTTCTCACTTCAATTCCTCAAGACTTCTCTGAAGAGCCGCTTCAAAGAAATCGTCAAGGTCGTAGCTCTTTTCGTGATCGTCCTGCTTGCTCTGCTTCTGAGCCTGCTCATACGCTATGACTTCATCCGCTGTGCGCAAGCCCTCAGTATACCATCGTTCAAGTATTGTACCTGCGTATTTCGGCACCGGCTTTTGTATCGTGTCCACGGTTATATCGTACGCTATGCGTATAACGTCGATATCATACCCGAATTTTTGCGTCCATTTATCAAACAGTGCCCTTTCGGTTTTTGAAAGTTCTCTGCTTCCCATGCCGAAAAGCTGTTTTATTTTATGTACTGCCTCATTTGAGTGTTCAATACGCGCTATTCTTTCGGAAACCTCGTGCGCCGTCGTGATACCGTCGTCGTAAAAGCTCATGGCGAGCTTTTCGGAATATCTGATACCCTTCTTTCCTATTCTCGTAACATAGGAAAGTATATGGAGGACCGCTTCTTCCTCAAATCCGAGCTGATCCACAAGACCCGCAACGATACCGGTGTCGTAGGAATTGAATGTCTTTCCGACGACCCTCTGTGCCTCATCTATGAACTGTGCCGATACTCTGCGTCTTTCAAAGAGCGCGGCAAGCTCCTCGGTCGCATACGGAGACACGCCCATGTTCTTTTCTACAGCGCCCTCCCTGTGTGCCGCCGTCACCCCGGAAATCGCCTTTTGTGCCGTCAACTCGTCGGCATTTACCGTTTTTGGCTTACGTGCCGTGCTTATTACGCCTGCACCGCGCCAAAACTTGAGCGAGGCATTGGTCTGAGAACTTTCAAGTCCGAGTGTGTCGGCAATCGAAAAGTCCTCTCTGACATGTCCGCTTTCGTCCGCCGCCATCATCAGCGCTACAAGCAGACGCAGATCCTGCTCGTCCGCGTTTGCAAGCAGCTCATCAAGATTTTCCGGTAAGCGTCCGTTTCTGTATTTTATCAAGATCTCCGACATTTTTATACCCTCTCTTTCAATCGTCGAGGGCATATAAATGTCCTCAATCGAATTCCTTTGCCACCTCGTAACAGAGCGCCATCAGCGAGTCTCCGATGTGGACGTCCTCTATGACCATTCCCCTTGTGTCGTTGGCAAGATCCTTGCCGGTAAAATTCCATATTCCGCGGACCTTGGTCTTTTCAAGTCGGTCCATGACCTCGTCGACATGCTCCTTCGGAAGCGTTAGAATGACTATATGCACTCCGTACTCGTCAAGCTTATTTTCAAGCTCGTCCATGCTGTAGACCGTAACACCGCCTATCTTTTTACCGATAATGTCGGGAGATACGTCGAACATAGCCACCACGTCAACACCGCGCTTTTCAAACATGGGACTCTTTCCGAGTGCCATGCCGAGATTTCCCGCGCCGATGAGTGCCGTGCGGAAGCCGAAGCTTACTCCGAGTATCTCGCAGATCTTGGAGTAAAGGTAATTTACGTTATATCCGTAGCCCTGCTGACCGAATCCTCCGAAGCAGTTGAGATCCTGACGTATTTGCGATGCCGTAAGGTTCATCATCTTTGAAAGCTCCGCAGAGCTGACCCTTGTCTTTCCCTGACGTATCAGCACTCTCAGGTACCTGAAATATCTCGGCAATCGTTTTACGACCGCAGGAGAAACGTCGGGGCGTGACACGCCCGACTCCCCACATGGCGTTTCATATTCACCTCTGAGCAGCTCCTGCACCTCATCCGGTTGTCTGTTCTTTTCGTAATTGTGTTCCATATCCGTTACCATCCTTCCGTAAAACCTCTGAGTTTATCAATTTCCGTCGTCGCTTGCCGATGCATTGAGCGAGGTATCGGCAAAATTGTTCTCAAGATACTCGAAATATCCCGCCGCTGCAACCATTGCCGCGTTGTCCGAGCAGAGTCCGGGCGACGGACGGCAAAATTCGACACCGCGTTCACGGCACAGCTTTTCAAGAGCTCCTCTTATATGCGAGTTGGCGGCAACACCGCCCGCAAGCACGAGCTGATCCGTTTTGCGCCTGCCGAGAATATAATCGGTCTTTTTGACTATGGCATCAACTATGACCTTTGTATAGGATGCCGCGATGTCCGCGTGCGATGGCTCCCCGCCCTTCTGACGCTCGGAGTTTATATAATTGAGAGCCGCCGTCTTAAGACCGCTGAATGAAAAGTCCGCATTGTCTCCGACTATTGCGGGCGACGGCAGTTTTATCGCCGTGGCGTTTCCCTCTTTTGCAAGCGCATCCATTGCCGCCCCACCGGGGTACGGCATACCTATCACTCTGCCTATTTTATCAAATGCCTCGCCTGCCGCGTCGTCTCGTGTCGAGCCGATCTCGCAAAACTTTGTAGGTGTTTCGACCGCGTAAAAAGATGTATGTCCGCCCGAAACGACGAGTGCAGTAAACGGAGGCTTGAGGTTGGGATATTCAAGATATGCCGCCGCAACATGTGCCTTGACATGGTTTACCGCAACGAGCGGTATCTTGTGCGCAAATGCGAGCGATTTTGCAAAATTCACACCTACCAAAAGTGCGCCTATGAGCCCGGGATGTGAGGTAGCCGCAATGCAGCCGATATCCTTAATATCCACTCCTGCCACCTCAAGTGCCTCGTAGGTTATCCTGCTGACAGCCTCTATGTGTGCTCGGCTCGCGATCTCGGGTACGACACCGCCGTACAGCCTGTGTATTTCTATTTGTGAAGCAACAATATTTGAAAGTATCTCCCGTCTGCCATCTTCCATAAGGACCACGGCAGCCGAAGTCTCGTCACACGAGCTTTCAATTCCCAAAACGTACATTTAAAAACCTTTCTTTTTACATACAATGTTACACACATGTTACATATCATGTTACATATCACGACAGCGCCCGGGTCATGATAAGCGCATTTTCGCTCGGGTGCGAATAAAAATTCTTTCGCACACCGCATTCGACCCATCCGCAATCGGTATAAAGCGAGCGCGCCGCCGCATTGGACTCTCGCACCTCAAGCGAGAGGTATATTATTGCATTTTCTCTCGCGTACTCCTCGATTGCACGCATAAGCATCCGTCCGATACCGCGCCTGCGAACCTCTTGAGAAACCGCGACGTTCGTTATCTGCCCTTCGTCAAGCACGCAAATCATTCCCGCGTAACCGACGACTCTGCCGTCATTGCACGCGACAAAACCCACAGCGTGTTCTCCGAGCAGGATCTCAAGACTCTGCTCCGACCATGGGTCGGCAAAGCATGCCGCCTCAAGCCGTGCGACCTCTGCTATATGCTCACGCTCAAGGCGCACTACCTCAACTCTCTCGATCATATCAATATCCGAAGATACCACTGAGTGAATCGTCGTTGTCTATCCACTCATTTACGTCGATTATCCGAAAATTCTCGGGATCGTCGCGGACTATGACCTGAGAAATACCCGCGTTTATGACCATACGCTTACACATCATACAGCTCGACGTACCGCCGACAAGTTCTCCGCTCTTTGCATCGACACAGACCATATATATGGTAGATCCGAGCATCCTCTCGCGTGCCGCCGCAATTATGGCATTTGCCTCGGCGTGGACCGAGCGGCAAAGCTCGTAGCGCTCTCCGCGGGGAATATTCAGCTTATCTCTCATGCAGTAATCAATGTCACTGCAGTTCTGTCTGCCGCGAGGCGCGCCGTTGTAGCCGGTGGATACGATGACGTCATCTTTGACGATAATGGCACCGAATTTTTTGCGCAAGCAGGTACTTCTTTCCGCAACCGTCTGCGCAATATCGAGATAATAATTATGCTTTGAGACTCTGCCCATAAAAACCTCCGCGTATTTTGCATACTGATACACGATAATTATACACCACCAAAAAGAATAAATCAAGAACTTTTTTCGCCTGCGTACATTTTTTTGAATATTTTTTGTCGACCGACAGTTTTTATCTTCGAAGGTACTCAGCCGAAAGTCTCGCTCCCCCCGCTGGTGTGGCAAAGTCTGTGTCGCATAAGCACAAACCTTTGTGTGGGGTACAATAAAGCCCTCTAACCGCAAATTCTTCCGCCGAATGAATATTTTTTCTTCTTTGTTCCTATTGAAATTTCAAAAACACTGTGATATAATGTAGATGTTTATTACAGGCGCGGGAAATATTGCTTATACCGCTCAACCGCGAAAGGAGAATCACCTTGCAGAAATTCTTAGACGATAATTTCATTCTTACGACGAAAACAGCAAAAAAGCTCTACCACGATCATGCGGCAAAAATGCCCATAATAGACTATCATTGTCACGTAAGTCCCCGCGAGATATACGAGGACAGGCGCTTTGAAAACATCACCGAGGTATGGCTTGGAGGCGACCATTACAAGTGGAGACTTATGCGCTCCAACGGCGTAGACGAGCGTTACATAACCGGTGACACCGACCCTCGAGAGAAATTCCGAAAATTTGCCCAAATGCTTCCGCTTGCGATAGGTAACCCCATGTACCATTGGTGTCACCTCGAGCTTAAAAATTATTTCGGATACGATGGCGTGCTCAACGCCTCTACGGCTGACAAGGTATACGACCTCTGTGCCGAAAAGCTCAAGGAAAGCAACATGAGCGTTCGCGGACTTATCAAGCAGAGCAACGTCGTGTTCATCGGAACTACCGACGACCCCTGCGACGACCTTCGGTATCACAAGCTCATCGCCGCAGACCCCACAATGGAAACGACCGTTGCCCCCTCGTTCAGACCCGATAAGGCATTCAACGTCGACAAGGACGGATGGACCGATTACATCAAAAAGCTTTCGGAGGTATCGGGAGTTGAGATATACGACCTTGCATCTCTCGAGAAGGCTCTCGGCGCAAGAATAGAATACTTCAACGAGTGTGGATGCCGCGCAAGCGACCACGGACTCGATTACGCCTTTTGTGCCGAAGCAAGTGAGGATGAGATCAATGCACTCCTTGCCCGCGCGCTGTCCGGTGAGAAGGTGAGTGCCGCAGAGTCAGAACCGTTCAAGACCGCTCTGCTCATCTTCTGTGCCGCAGAGTACACACGGCTCGGTTGGGTAATGCAGATACATTACAACTGCCTGAGAAACCCCAATTCCGCAATGTTCAAAAAGCTCGGCCCCGACACGGGATTTGACTGCATCCGTCCCAATTCCGGCAGTGCCGTTGCAGACCTGCTCGATAAGCTCTACTCAACCGACACTCTCCCCAAGACAGTGCTCTACAGCCTTGACCCGGGAGACAATACGTTCCTCGATTGCATAATAGGTGCATTCCAGGGCAGTGAGATACAAGGCAAGCTCCAGCACGGAAGCGCCTGGTGGTTCAACGACCACAAGCAGGGTATGCGCGATCAGCTTATAAGTCTTGCAAACCTCAGCCTGCTCGGCAATTTCATCGGTATGCTGACCGACTCGCGCAGCTTTTTGAGCTATGCAAGGCATGAATATTTCCGCCGCATACTCTGTTCGCTTATCGGTGAATGGGTCGAGAGCGGTGAGTATCCCGACGACGAGGAAGCCCTTGCGGCTATCGTTCGCGGAATCTGCTGCGAAAACGCAAGGCGCTACTTTGGTATATAAAAGTAAAGCAAACTTGGAGGAAAATCTATGCCAATGAAAATGACATTCAGGTGGTATGGCGAGGGCAACGATAAAATAAAGCTCTCGGATATCAAGCAGATCCCCGGCGTTGAGGGCATCGTTTGGGCACTGCATCATAAGATGCCGGGCGAGATCTGGGAAATTGACGAGATCGCAGAGGTCAAGCGTCAGCTTGATGAATACGGCTTCAATATGGATGTGGTAGAATCGGTCAACGTTCACGACGATATCAAGATAGGTCTGCCGAGCCGCGACGTCTATATCGAAAATTACAAAACAACTATCAGAAATCTCTCCCGGTTCGGGGTAAAGGTCATATGCTATAATTTTATGCCCATCTTCGATTGGACGAGAAGCAACCTGTTCCACCCGGTAGGTGACGGTTCTACCGCGCTATTCTATGAGAAGAATATGATACAGGATGACTATAATGCCATGGCGAAGTACATACTCGACTTCACCGAGAAATACAATATGTCCTTCCCTGGATGGGAGCCCGAGAGAATGGCGAAGCTCGACGAGCTCTTCCGGGCTTACGAGGGCATAGACCACGAAAAGCTTTGGGAAAACCTCAGGTATTTCCTTGAAGCCATAATGCCCACCTGCCGTGAGTGCGACGTCAAGATGGCGATACACATGGATGACCCGCCGTGGGATATCTTCGGACTTCCCCGCCTGCTCACGAATGAGCAGAATATAGACCGCTTTTTGAAGATGGTCGACGACGAATACAACTGTCTGACGCTTTGCTCGGGAAGCCTCAACGCAGACCCGAACAACAACGTGGCGGATATAGTACGCAAGCATTGCGACCGTATCGCGTTCGCGCATATAAGAAACGTAAAGCACTTTGAAAACGGCGACTTCTCCGAGGCAAGCCATCGCGATTGCGACGGAGATACGGGAATACTCGATATCCTCAAGGCATACCACGATTGCGGCTACGAGGGATATATCCGTCCCGACCACGGAAGACATCTGTGGGATGAGCGACCCGGTAACGTGCGTCCCGGATACGGTCTTTACGACCGTGCTCTCGGCATAATGTATATGCTCGGCGTGTGGGATATGCTTGAAAAATTCGACAAAAAATAATTTCGGAGGCAAAACAATGATAAATCTTCCACTTAACGTAGATTATTCGGGTAAGGTGGTCGTGGTCACCGGTGCCGGCGGACTGATATGCGGAGCCATGGTTCGCGCATTTGCACAGTCGGGAGCTAAGGTAGCGGCACTTGACCTCAACGAAGAGGCTGTAAAGAAGCTCGCGGACGAGCTCCGCTCAGAGGGCTTTGTGTGCGAGGGATACAAGGCGAACGTCCTCGATCCCGAGGAACTCGAAAATGTACACAGAGCAGTGCTTGCCGACCTCGGCGAGTGCGACATTCTCGTAAACGGCGCCGGCGGAAACAACCCCAGAGCAACTACCGACAACGAGTATCATCACGAGGCAAAGGAGGGCGGAAAATCCTTCTTCGATCTTGACCCCTCGGGCGTTGATTTCGTATTTAAGCTCAACTTCCAAGGCACGCTTCTTCCCACGCAGGTCTTTGCAAAGGATCTCGTGGCAAAAAAGAGCGGTTGTATACTCAACATATCATCCATGAACGCCTACACTCCTCTTACCAAGATACCCGCATACTCGGCGGCAAAAGCGGGAATCTCCAACTTCACACAGTGGCTCGCTACCCACTTTGCAGGTACGGGCGTGCGTTGCAACGCAATAGCTCCCGGATTCCTCGTTTCCGCACAGAACTATAAGCTGCTGTTCAACGAGGACGGCACTCCCACCGCAAGAAGTGCAAAAATACTCGCAGGCACTCCCATGGGAAGATTCGTCGACGCATCCGAGCTTCTCGGAGCAACTCTCTTCCTTTGCGATGACGGTGCGGCATCCGCCATCACGGGTGTCGTTCTGCCCATAGACTGCGGATTCGCAGCGTATTCAGGCGTCTGATATCCAAGCTTTAAATTCAAGGAGAACATCATGGAAAAGTTTATACCTGTTGTCGTTATAAAAGAGATCGGCGAGACCGATAAAATACTTTCGGCGCTCAAAGGCGTCGGCATAAATTGCGCGGAGATCACTTTCCGCACCGCGTGCGCGGCTGAGGCTATCGCTTATGCGGTTAAAAATTATCCCGATATGGAGATCGGTGCCGGAACGGTTATCAACGCCGAGCAGTGCGAAGCTGCACTCAAAGCGGGAGCTACCTTTATCGTATCCCCAGGGCTTTCTGTTCCGGTTGCTAAAATATGCAACGAGCGCGGTATTCCTTACTATCCCGGTTGCGTAACTCCTACCGAGATCATGCAGGCACTTGAGCTCGGAATCACGACCGTTAAATTCTTCCCCGCCAATATTTACGGCGGACTTAAGGCTCTCAAGGCTCTTTCCGCTCCATTCCCGCAGGTAAAATTCATTCCCACCGGCGGAATTGACAGAAGTAACCTTGATGAATTTTTGGCATTTGACAGGATAGCGGCTGTCGGAGGAAGCTTCTTTGTAAAGGAAGCACTCGAGGCAGCAGAGAAAAAGGAGAACTGATATGAAGGTAGTAACTTTCGGTGAGCTTATGCTCAGACTCGCGCCCAACGGATATTACCGTTTCTTCCAAAACGACCAGATGCAGGCAACCTTCGGCGGCGGTGAGGCAAACGTTGCGGTATCTCTTGCAAACTACGGTCTTGAGAGCGTTTACGTAACAAAACTTCCCAAGCACGCTATAGGTCAGGCAGCAGTTGATTCGCTCCGCTATTTTGGAGTTGACACCTCCAAGATCGTCCGCGGCGGCGACCGCGTGGGAATTTATTTTCTTGAGAAGGGTGCTTCGCAGAGAGGCTCGGTATGTATCTATGACAGAGCCTATTCGGCGATCTCTCAGGCATCTCCGTCTGACTTCGATTGGGATGCTGTATTCGACGGAGCAGATTGGTTCCATTTCACCGGCATAACTCCCGCTCTCGGTGCAAACCTCGTCGATATCTGCCTTGACGCCTGCAAAGCGGCAAAGGCAAAGGGAGTGAAGATATCCTGTGATCTGAATTACCGCGGCAAGCTTTGGACAAGAGCCGAGGCAAAAGAGGCTATGACAAAGCTCTGCGAATACGTCGACGT
>CAYQEY010000040.1:0-16481 GCA_964416635.1 uncultured Lachnospiraceae bacterium
CAGAACGGTATTGCAAACATCCCTACCCGAAGCGATAGTAACGGTTTACGACGACGGATATACGCAGGATATCCTGCTCAATTCTCTCAAGCGCGCCGACGCGGTAGTTATCGGCTGCGGATTCGGCATAACCCCCCTCTCGCGCAAGATACTTTCGGACCTTCTTCACGCCGTCGATACAAGCAAGACCCCTCTTGTAATCGATGCCGACGCCATAAATCTTCTCTCCCGTAACCGCTCATTGCTTAAATATGCGAAAGGCGCGGTGCTGACTCCGCATTTTATGGAGGCATCCCGCCTGCTCGATCGACCTATAGAAGAGCTTTTGCCGCATACGAACGATACAGCTCGCGAGATAGCGATCCGATACGCCGCCGTTGCCGTGATGAAAGACCATAACACGGCAGTATCGGACGGCTCGTCGCGCGTATACGTGAACAAAAGCGGAAACAGCGGAATGGCTACGGCAGGCTCGGGCGACGTGCTCTCGGGCATTATCGTCGGAATTTTGGCGCAAAACGCACGTTCTGAGGTGAAATTGAGCACATTCGAAGCTACAGCACTCGGCGTATATATTCACGGACTTGCCGGAGATGCCGCGGCTCTCCGCCTCGGCGAGTACTCGCTGATGTCATCGGATATAATAGACTCCATATCTACGGTCTTGAAAAGCATCTGACGGATGTTATTTCGTCGCCTGTCCAAAGCGACAAAGCTCCGCTTTCCGCTGCCGCAACTTTTTTCGCAGGCAAGTAACCGCTTATAACCGAAAAGCTTTCCCGGGGTCTTCATCCCGAGAAAGCTTCATTGAAATAATTACCCGTTATCCGATTATACTACATAAACCGACCTTGATACCACAAATATCCTTCACTGCAATACCTTTTTCAAAAGAAGGACAGTAAAATCAGATCCTTTAACTTCTATGCCTTATATCTCACTCGTCTGCCGTCTTTTATGCGTTCGATAATGCCGATATCAGCCAAGGTGTTGAGAGCGGAATAGACGTCGCGCCCGCGAAGCGAGGTATATGGCTTGTAATCTGCCGCAGAAAACTCTTTTCCTATAAGCTCTTTGGGCAAAAATTCCACGTAATCGGCAATCTCGTTAAGCTCGATCGCCTCGACGAGAGCAACGGGGAATACTTCAGAGTCGTATTTTCCCGTCCGCCTGCGCCGTACCGCCTCGGAATATCTGTATTCCTCCACCTCCACGAGTACGAGAAGCAACGAAAAGCGCGGATCCGGTACAAACAGCCGCAGGTGGTAGAGCAAAGGGAGCACGCTCTCGGCACGCTCCTTCTTCGGCGAGCGACGAACATAGTATATCTCCCCTGTCTCGCGCTCGGCGCGGATTATGGTCCGCTTCACGATTATGGGGTGCACTACGATAACGCTGTAGTCAGTGCTTTCAAGATAATATGCAAGCTTGTCTTTGAGCGGAGCAAGTGCCGCGCACTGTATCTCGTATATATGACCGTCGCACAAAACATCCGCGGTGTAGCGTCCCACCTTCGCTTCATAACAGCTCTCGCGCTCGCACAGTACTCGTTTGAGGATACGGTGGAGCCTTTTTTCGTTATAGATACCTATTCCCTCTTCCGCCGAAAGCCCGCGTATCGCATAGGACTCAGCCGCACACAATCTGCGGAAGAGTTCTTTTTCTTTTTCTCCTATCATGTTGCAATACCTGCAAACTGATTGGAATAAAGCTTGTAATACTCACCGCCTGCCGCCAAAAGTTCCTCGTGATCTCCCGCTTCGGCAACCACGCCGTTCTTGATGACAACTATCTTGTCCGCATCGCGTATGGTCGAAAGTCGGTGGGCGATTATAAGCGAGGTGCGGTTTTCCATCAGCGCCACCATCGCCTGCTGAATGTGCATCTCGGTTCGCGTATCAACGCTTGAGGTTGCCTCGTCAAGTATGAGTATCTTCGGGTCGGCAAGCACCGCGCGTGCAATCGAGAGCAGCTGACGCTGACCCTGCGATAGATTGCTTCCGGATTCGGCAAGCATCGTATCGTATCCGTCGGGAAGCCGCTCTATGAACGAGTCCGCCCTTGCAAGTGCCGCCGCGGCACGCATCTCCTCATCGGTAGCATCAAGTCTGCCGTACTTTATGTTCGCTCTTATGGTATCCGAGAAGAGCACCGTGTCCTGAAGAACTATCGCTATCGAGCGGCGCAACGTCTCCTTCGGAATTTCCGTGATATCCCTGCCGTCGATGGTTATAACTCCCTTATCTACCTCATAGAATCGGGTCAGCAGGTTGACGACGGTGGTCTTACCCGAGCCGGTCGCTCCTACTATAGCTATCTTCTGACCCTTCTTGAGCCATAGGTCAAGTCCTTTGAGCACGGGTTCATCCTTTTCGTAAGCAAAGTGTATACCCTCAAAACGGATGTTGCCCTCGATGTCGCTCACGCGTACCTCTGCCGTTCCCTCGTCTATCTCGTCTGCACTATCCATAATTTCAAAAATACGTTCAGCACCGGCAAGAGCTGTGAGAATTGAGGCATACTGATTGGCTATCTCGTTTATGGGGCGGGTGAATTTCTTTGAATACTGGAGCATCGAATGTATGTCTCCGAGCAAAAGCGAGGGCACGAGCACATTCGGATTGAGCACGAAATATCCGCCGAACGCCGCTATGAGCACGTACTGGAGATTTCCGAGGAAGTTCATGCACGGACCCATTATGGAGCCCCACACTCTTGCCAGAATACTGCTCTTTTTAAACTCCGAGCTTGTCTTTGTGAACTCGTCAACAGCCTTTTTCTCCTTTCCGTAGGCGACGACCGTCTTGTATGAAGTGACCATCTCCTCTACCTCGCCGTTGAGCGTTCCGAGCAGTTTCTGACGCTTGACAAAATACTTTCTCATAAACTTTGCGAGATTTGCCGAAATTGCTATGGTAAGGGGTATCGTAACACAGGCTATGAGCGCCATGACCCAGCTGTAATATACCATCATCACAAAGGCTCCGACAAGCGTAAGAATACTCGATATGAGCGACGCTATCGACTGAGACACGGCGTTGGACACATTCTCTACGTCGTTGGTCATTCGCGACATTATGTCTCCGTGCTTATGCGTGTCGGTGTATTTTATCGGCAATCGGGATATCTTTGCAAATAAGTCGTTTCTCATCATATAGACCGTGTTCTGAGACAGCTTTGCGGAGATTATTCCCTGTACGAGCCCGAGCGCGGCACTTATGACGAACAGCACTCCCATCGCCGCGAGATAACCTATCATCGCGTCAAGATCTACCGAAAGACTTCCGTCGCCGTTTACCGATATTGTGTTGATAGCCGCACCTTGAAGTGCAGGACCGGCAAGATCGGAAACTGTAACTACCGCCATAATTACGATCAGGGCGATGACGAGCAGCTTGCTCTTGCCTATGTATTTCAAAAGTCGGATAAGCGTTTGCCATATGTTTTTCGGCTTCTCTGCGTTTACCCGCGCCCCCATCGGTCCGCCGCCACCGGGACGGTGCATATCGGGTATCTTCGGAGGAGTTCGATCGTTTCTTTGTGCATTATTCATTGACAGCCACCTCCCTTTGGTCGGAGCTCTTCATCTGCGAATTATAAATATCGCGATAAGTCTCACTCGTTCGCATCAGCTCGTCGTGCGAGCCGCAATCCTTTATAGTGCCGTTTTCGATAACGGCTATTCTGTCCGCCTCTCTTACGCTCGCTATTCTCTGCGCGATCATTATCACGGTTGAATCCTTGAGATCTTCACGCAAAGCACGTCTGAGCTTTGCCTCGGTCGCAAGATCGAGTGCCGAGGTCGCGTCGTCGAGAATGATTATTTCGGGGCGTCGCACCAGAGCACGCGCTATCGACATTCTCTGCTTCTGTCCGCCCGACAGCGATGCGCCCTTTTCTGCGATATACGTATCGTATCCGTCCGCAAAGCCACATATAAATTCGTCTGCCTGAGCTGTCTTTGCTGCGTTCCTGACCTCCTCATCGGTCGCGTCCTGCTTACCCCAACGTATGTTATCGGCTACAGTACCCGAGAAAAGCTCGCTTTTTTGCATAACGTAGGATATATTCGAGCGAAGCTCGGAAAGGTCGTATTCCTTTATTGGCACTCCGTTTACGCTGACCTCGCCGTCTGTCGCATCGTAAAATCTGAGTATCAGGTTTACAAGCGAGGTCTTGCCTGAGCCGGTCGTACCTATTATCGCAAAGGTCTCACCTTTTTTGATGTCGATATTTATATCGTGAAGAACGGGTCGCCCCGTAGCCGAGGGATAGCGGAAATCAACGTTTTTAAAGGATACCGCCACGTCGTCCGCTTCGCCGCTTCTCTTACCGGAAACAATGACGGGATCACACTCGAGCACCTCGTTTACACGTTTTACCGAAGCCATGGCGCGCGATACCGAGTTGAAGAGCGTACTGACCATCATTATCGACATAATTACCTGCGTAATGTAGGTGACTGCCGCCATAATGGTTCCCGCACTCATTCCCGTTCCCGCAACATTGTTTATCTCAAAACCTCCTATGAGTATTACGGCTATTACCGCAGTGTTCATTACGACCGTGAGCACCGGGTTCATAAGAGCCATCAGCTTCTGTACGCGGATATTGGTGTCGCGAAGCTCGGAATTTGCTTTTTTAAATCGTTCAAACTCGTAATCCTCGCGTACGTATGCCTTTACCACGCGGGCACCCGTAACGTTCTCCTGCACTACCGTGTTTACACGGTCGAGCTTTGTCTGTATCTTGCCGAATATCGGAATTGACTTTGAGAGCACTAACACGAGCATTATTGCCATTATCGGAAGCGAGCAAAGCAGTACAACTCCGAATTTGATATCGAGCGTGCAGAGCATTATCGTGCCGCCGATAAAGAACATGGGCGAGCGCACGAGCATGCGCAGTATCATCTCGGTGAACTCAACTATCATCGCGATGTCGTTGGTCATTCTCGTCACGAGAGAGCCGGTGGTGAATTTGTCGGTCTGCTCGATAGAGAGCGACATAACCTTTTTGTATGCGTCACATCTGAGATCATCTCCGAGGCCCTGCGAAGCTTTAGCCGCCGTGTATGCGCAAAAAACTCCGAAAAATCCGCCGACGAGAACTACCAACAGCATAAGTACGCCGAAGGTTATTATGACCTGCATGGAGCTGTAAGTTCCCTCACCGTATATGACTCTCATAACCGTACTGCCGAGCGTAGACGACGACACGTCGCCAGCGGCATTGATGCCGCAGTCGACTATAACGGTCATGAGCTTGGGCAGAAACAGATCCGCCGCTACCTCGCCAATCATGAGGAGAGGTGATATGATCGCCAAAAACGCATAGCGTTTTAAATAGTGAAATACCGTTTTCATTCCCTTTTCTCCTTTTGCTGATAATTCCCCGAAGCGAGCAAATTTTCACGGATTTTGCAGAGCAGCTCCATAAGTGTCTCGTACTCTTCCTCGCTAAGTCCGGCAAGCGCAATTGCATCTGTCTCTTTTATCTTCTCGATAGCGCACCTGTCGACCTCTCTTCCGTAATCGGTCAAAAACACCCTCATTCCGCGCCTATCCTCGGCGTTTACCGTCAGTTCTACTATTCCCTCATCCTGCATCTTTCTCAATATCACGCTGACTGTGGGCGGGCGCAGATGTGTGATCTCGACTATGCGCCTCTGACTTGCTCCGTCCTCAAAAATCAGAGCCGAGAGCACAAGGCGCGCACCGTGCTGGGACATTATTCCCTCTATGTTCGCCTCGCGTATCCTTGCATGGCTGAGCCTTGATATTTCGTGACAAAGCTTGACGGGATTTTCGTGCATATCCTGCCGCGGAATGGATGGGGGCGGCATATGCTTTATTCCTTTTTTTGACATTTTTATCTCCTTTTAAAAATAATTAGTTACCTAAGTAATTATATCATAATGGTCATCACCTGTCAATACGTTCGTTCAAATAATTTTTCAAAAAGGAAGCATTTTTATTTCGCTTGATTTAAAATCCTTTATTGATACATATTACATCGGTTTATTGAGATGATTTTCGAGAATGATAATAATGTATCCGAAAAATTCGCGATACGTCTTGTTTTTTATCATCATTTATTAAAGAGGAAAACGATTATGACAAAGAAGATCAACAAAAAAACCTCCGTCTTCCTAAGTCTTCTCCTCGTCTGCTGCATTTTATTCGTTCCGGTCTCGCAGGACGCAAGCGTACAAGCTTCAAAGACAGCCTTCGTCGAAAGCAACGGCGAGTTTGACTACGTCGGCGTTATGAGCGAACCGCCCGTGAACGTCGGAAGCACGCCTCAACGGCTAAGCGAGAAAACGCTGAAAAGCCTTAAGCTCTATCCCGGCGGAGTACCCTTCGGAGTAAAATTTATGACAGAGGGACTGCTCGTAGTGGGATTTTGCGAAGTCGACTCGGGAACCAAGAAAAGCAATCCCTCGACCGACGCGGGACTTCGCATAGGCGACAGAATACTTTCGGTCAACGGAAAGACGGTAAACAGCGCAGCTGAATTCGGCAAGCTCGTAGAGGCAAGTCAGGGCAAGGCAATTACTCTCACCTGCCTGCGCGGCAACAGCGAGTTCCGTACAACACTTACGCCCGGCTTTTCAAAAAGCGAAAATTCCTATAAAACCGGTGTGTATATCAAGGACAACGGCGCAGGACTCGGCACTGTAACCTATATCGTCCCCAATACTCTTGAATTTGCAGGGCTCGGGCACGGAATATGCGAGGGAGAGAACGGCAATCTCGTTCCCATATCGCGCGGCTCTGTCGTAAACGTAGGTATCGACGGAGTTATAAAGGGACAGTGCGGCACGCCCGGAGAGCTCAAAGGACATTTTAAATCGGGTAAATGCGGTACTCTTTTGCAAAATACCGATTGCGGTGTTTTCGGAGTTCTCACCTCTCTGCCGGCAGGACTGCCGAGCGCGCCTCTCTCGCTCGGACTTCGCGATGAGATATGCGAGGGCCGTGCGTATATCTATTGCACACTTGATGCAAGCGGACCTGCAAAATATGAGATAGAGATATCGAATATCGACAGAAGTGCAACGGCAGGAAAATGCTTCACCGTAAGGGTGACAGATCAGAAACTGCTCGAAAAGACCGGCGGTATAGTTCAGGGAATGTCGGGCTCAACCATCATCCAGAACGGAAAGATAGTGGGAGCCGTAACTCACGTTATGATAAACGACCCCACAACGGGATACGGCATTTTTATCGAAAATATGCTTGCCAATATGAGTTCTAAAGTTCAGCCGAATGCGGCGTAGTTGACTTACAGTCGGAATCATTTGGTTTTTTTATCGCATCTTTTGCCACCTTTCTTTCGGGAAAGGTGGCAAAAGAGATCGCCGCGGGAAAATTTTATGACATCGAATTCGGTCTGTTCAGATCGAAGCTCATACACTAATCAACAGACTTTTCAATTTTAAACGGCAATCGGGGTATGCTTTTTTCGTGCGCGGCTTCGGTCGCACACTTTTTATTTCTTCCAAGCTATGTTAAAAAGCCGCCTTCACCGAAAAAATTCCCGGTAAAAGCGGCTTTTGTATTCTGTTATCGCATGATCAGCATCATAGCGAATGTAAGCACGGCAAGCATTCCGAAATTAAAAAGCGAGAAAAGCAGAATATATTTTCCGGTCTTTTTGGGGTAGTGCTTTGCGTATTCGCGGAATGTTATCAGACTTGCAAGTGAAGAGATAAGCGTTCCGACGCCCCCGATATTGACGCCGACGAGCAGTTGTTGATAGTTGTCGGTAAACTGTGACAGCAATATTGCCGAGGGAACGTTGCTTATGACCTGACAGGAAAGAACGCTGAAAAGCAGAGTGTTCTTTTCAAGCAAGAACGAGAATACACTTCTCACGGCGTCGATGCGTGCCATGTTGCCCGCAAATATAAAGAAGAAAACGAAGGTAAGCAATAGAGGATAGTCAACCATGGCAAGTGCCTTTCGGTCGGCGAAAAGCAGTACCGGCGGAATGACGATAAGTCCTGCCCAATAGGGTATTCCGCGAAAAACGATAACGATAGCGAGCGCAAAAAGCAGGATGTAGAGCGCGGTGCGCTTGGGGTCGAGATCTATTTTCTCGTCATCAAACTCAAGCGGCTCGGTTTTTACGAAAACAAAGCAACAGAGTGTGATAAGAGCGATGGATATGACAAACGGCGGTGCCATTATCGTCATGAATTCGCCTGTCGGAATACCGTATTTCGTGTAAAGATAAAGATTTTGGGGATTTCCGAAGGGAGTCAACATTCCGCCGAGATTTGCGGCGATGTTCTGCATTATAAATGTAAACGCCATGTATTTCTGCTTGCCCGTGGACGAAAGCACTAAATATCCGAGCGGCAGAAAGGTCAGGAGCGCCATGTCGTTGGCTATGAGCATCGAACCGATAAATGTTATATAGACCAACGCGATGACGCATGCGCGTGCGTTTTTGAAGGTACGGACGACCTTTTGAGCGAGCATATAGAAAAATCTGATGTTCTTGAGCGCGCAAACGACCGCCAGTACGCAAAACAGGCAGGTCAGCGTTTTAAAATCGAAATATCCGATATATTCCGCATCGGGCGGTACGATAATACTCGTGATCGCGGCAAGCACGAGCGCAATACACATCACGATATTCTTTTTTATAAAAGCGCCTGAGTGAGATAAAATACCGTGCAAATGTTTCTTGCCGAAGCTTCCGCCAATACTCATATGCTTTCCGCCGAGGCCGGTACCGTTCATATGACTTCCTCCGAATGATGATTTTCACAACTCGTATATTTTAACTCTCCACGCCGATCTTGTCAATAGATTTCACAAAATCAGTTTTCGGATTTTGTTTTGCCAATGCAATATTTTTCACTTTGGTCTTGAAAAAAGCTCAGACATATGGTATAATATCCAGAGATTTATTGATTTCAGAGGGAATTATGACAAAGAACAAGTTTTTCGGAAACCGTGCCTTTTACAAAAGGGTCTTGGCGGTATCGGTCCCCATAATGATACAAAACGGAATAACCAACTTCGTTTCGCTGCTCGACAACATTATGGTCGGGGCCGTGGGTACGGTTGAGATGACCGGCGTTTCGATCTCAAACACCCTATTCTTTGTGTTCAATATGACTGTATTCGGCGGAGTTTCGGGTGCGGGCATATTTTTGGCTCAATATCACGGCAAGCAGGACGATGACGGAATGAGATACTGCACCCGGTATAAAATGTACCTCGGTGTGCTTTTATCGGTCGTAGGAATTCTCGTATTTCTTCTGTTCGGAGAACCGCTCATAAATCTGTATTTGACGGGCGAAGGGACAGACGCCGAGATCGCGGAAAGTCTTGCGGTCGGACTCAATTACACTCGCATAATGCTCATCGGTATTCCCGCGTTCGTAATTACCCAGTGCTATTCCTCCTCATTGAGAGAGACAGGCAGAACGCTCAACCCCATGATCGCGGGAATAGTCGCCGTTATCGTGAACCTCGGATTTAACTACGTGCTTATCTTCGGCAAGTTGGGTGCACCGCGTCTCGGTGCAGAGGGCGCCGCAATTGCAAGCGTTATCTCTCGATACGTCGAGGTGATCATCGTTATAATCTATTCGCATTGCAAAAAGAGCGGCATAAGCTATATGCACGGACTTTATTCCTCGTTCAGAATACCTGCAAGGCTTTTCAAGGCTATAACCTTCAAGGGTATGCCCCTGCTCTTCAACGAGATGTTCTGGTCGGGCGGCGTTGCTCTGCTCAACCAAAGCTATTCAATGAGAGGATATAACGTCGTTTCTGCCGTGAATATCAGTTCGACACTCACAAATCTTACCAACGTCATCTTCCTTTCAAACGGAGTTGCCATCGGAATTATTGTCGGTCAGATATTGGGCTCGGGTGATAAGGAGGAGGCTGTCAACACCGACAGAAAGCTTTTGGTATTCTCTGTGCTCTCCTCTCTTGTTTCGGTAGCCGTGCTTGTCACACTTTCCGGAATTTTCCCGAATTTGTATGAAACTACGGACGCTGTAAGATCACTGGCAAGCACGTTCATCCTGATCAGCGCCTGCGTTTCTCCCTTCCACGCCTTTGCAAATGCTACATATTTCACGCTTCGCTGCGGCGGCAAAACGCTGATAACCATTCTTTTTGACAGCGTATACGCCTGCCTGTTCGTCGGAACGATTGCATATTGCCTTTCTCGTTTTACCGCCATTCCGATAATTCCGCTGTTCGCTATTTGTCAGTCTCTCGAGTCTGTAAAATGCGTTGTCGGAGCTATACTCGTCAAGAGCCGAATATGGGTCAACAACATGGTCAGCCAAAACGAATAACACACAAAATTCAGTACATAAAAAGCTCGCCGCATCGGAAAGCACTTGCCTTCCGATGCGGCGATTTTCTTCTGTGAGTTTTTGGGGAAGGTGCCGAAAGCTCTCAAGATCCGATCATCCTTCAAATCAAGCGTTTAAGGAGCACCTATTCTGCTCTGCCGGCTATTTCAATGTAGGGTACTTCCCATTTGCAACATCCAGATCGTCCAAATTCCAGATCGATTCATCAAAGCTCAGAACTTCGGTATAGAATTGCTTGGAATTCAATTTATCGATAGTTATATTGTTTCCTATAACATAGCAATCTGTAATTGTAGCTCCATCATTACGCCCGACAATTCCGCCTCCTTTTACATTACCGTTGTTTACGCAATTTGTAATTATAGAACGGCTAAAACCGACAATTCCTCCGACATCTTCGTTTCCTGTTACATCTCCGTTGTTAACACAATTTGTAATTGGACCGTTCGCACCGGCAATTCCTCCGACAATTTTGTTTCCCGTTACGTTTCCGTTGTTAACACAATTTGTAACCGAAGAGATGGTATAGGCAATTCCTCCTGCGCATGATTCGGTTGTTACATCACCGTTGTTAACACAATTTGTAATCGAATCGCTGACAGCAGCAATTCCTCCGGAGCTTCCTTTGCTTGTTACATTGCCGTTGTTAACACAATTTGTAATCGAATAGACTATACCGGCAATTCCTCCGACATTGCCGTTTCCTGTTACGTTTCCGTTGTTTTCGCAATTTGTAATTGTGAATTTGCTACCATCTATACCTCCGGTAATTCCTCCGGCACGGTCGTTTCCTGTTACGTTTCCGTTGTTTACACAATTTATAACTGAATCGCACATACCGGCAATTCCTCCGACATGTTTGTTTCCCGTTACAGTGCCGTTGTTTTCGCAATTTGTAATTGAACAGCCTGTACCGGCAATTCCTCCGATATCTTCGTTTCCTGTTACATCTCCGTTGTTAACACAATTTGTAATTGAATAGCCTATACCGGCAATTCCTCCGACATTGCCGTTTCCTGTTACGTTTCCGTTGTTTTCGCAATTTGTAATCGAAGAGCCAAAATCGGCAATTCCGACAATTCCTCCGACACAGTCGTTTCCTGTTACATTGCCGTTATTAACACAATTTGTAATTATAGGTGCATAATTACCTCCGATAATTCCTCCGACACTGTCGCTTCCTGTTACATTGCCATTATTTACGCAGTTTGTAATTTTAAAAATGGTTGGTGGATCATCGTAGCCGCCTACGATCCCTCCGACACATCCGTTTCCCGTTACAGTGCCGTTATTAACACAATTTGTAATTATATACATGCCGTCGATACCTCCGGCGGTGGTGATACCGACAAAACCTCCGGTCTGATCGCCATCTACATTGACAAAAGAATCCTCATCGATCGAGCAATTATCAATTATCAGAAAATCAACCGCTTTTGCCGTTATACCGCCGTAATAAATATGGTATTCAGCGCTTGATTCTTGTTTTACTATATACTTGACGTTTTTTAAATTCAGATTTTTGATTACGCCCTCAGCGCTTGTAAACAATCCCAGATACGCATTGCTGTTTGAGATCGTAGCTACAAATGACATATTTTTTATCGAATATCCGTTTCCGTTGAACACTCCGCAAAAATCGCTGCCGCGCCATTCGATTCCGGAAAGGTCAATATCATTTGTCAACTCATAGTATCCCCTTCCATGCATATTCAGTAGATCCTCGGCAGTGGAAACCGAATGGACCTCATCGCTTTCAACCGTAAATATCCTGTTGCAACGCTCCTGAATCGACACGGTCTTATTGATACCGTCCTTACTGTATTTGATTTCGGTAAATGTCCTACCCGCATACTCTATGGGAATCAGATAATGCTCATTATCTACCTTTACAATATCGAGAACAGTCTCGGTAACAGTAGCAGTACTATCTTCATACATCTTTACATTTACAGAGTCAATATTATATCCCGTTTTATTTGAAAACTCTATCATAACGTATGCCTGATCTCTCGGGGCTATATAATAATAACTTTCGACATACTCCCCATCCTTCAAAACTACGGGATATATTCTCTCCACGCCGAGTTTTCCGTTTATGAATACGCTTGCACTGTTATTTGACCCGGGCTCTATTGTATAAGTATTACCGTCACGCTCTGCCATGACCTTTTCAACTGTCAGCGTTGTTTCGCCGCCTTCAAACTGACCGTTATTGACTATTTCACAATACAGCATCGTGGCAGTTGAGGAGTTTTTGACAACGTCATATTCCATGCCGTTGACTACGACCTTTTGATATACCACTCGGTCGGGGTTGGTGATATTGATCTGCATAAATATAGTATCTCCCTCGCTTACGGCGGAGGTATTAGCTACAGTACAGCTGTTAAAGACAAGATGCGGCAGAGTTTTGATATCGTAAGTCGCGTTTACCGTCCGAACACCGACACCGTCATTAAGGTCGAAGGTATATCTCACGACGATTTGGTAGTCGGTATAGCTCTTCAAGCCCGAGAAATCTACCTCTTTTGAAGCGTTGTCTTGAAGTAGGGCTCCGTTATTGTAAATTCCGACAGAGGTTACGGTTCCGAGAGAGTCGTCGTCCTCCATATTGAACTCACCCGCAATATTACTGTCAGTTGCACTCATGTTGCTGAACTTGACTACGGGAGTCGCTTTTGCAACGGTTTTTATGTCCTTTGAAATATACTTCGTAAGCACACCCCGACCGTCGTTCAGGTCATAGGTGTATGTAATTTTGACAGTATATGTATTGTTTGAAAGCAAGCCGTCAAACCCTCCGCTCAGATTCGTGCCGTTTTCATTAACATATTCACCTTTTCGCAAAAGCTCCGTTTTTGTCACATTCAGAATTCCGTCGCGATCGACCGCTTTAACAGCGTATGAAACCGATGTTTTATCCGCCGTCGACTCGCTGAACGTGAGAACGGGAGTCGCTTTTGCAACGGTTTTTATGTCCTTGGAAATATACTCCGTAAGCACACCCCGACCGTCGTTCAGGTCATAGGTGTATGTAATTTTGACAGTATATGTATTGTTTGAAAGCAAGCCGTCAAACCCTCCGCTCAGATTCGTGCCGTTTTCATTAACATATTCACCTTTTCGCAAAAGCTCCGTTTTTGTCACATTCAGAATTCCGTCGCGATCGACCGCTTTAACAGCGTATGAAACCGATGTTTTATCCGCCGTCGACTCGCTGAACGTGAGAACGGGAGTCGCTTTTGCAACGGTTTTTATGTCCTTGGAAATATACTCCGTAAGCACACCCCGACCGTCGTTCAGGTCATAGGTGTATGTAATTTGGACGGTATATGTATTGTTTGAAAGCAAGCCGTTAAACCTTCCGCTCAGATTCGTGCCGTTTTCATTAACATATTCACCGTTTTGCAAAAGCTCCGATTTTGTCACATTCAGGATCCCGTCGGGGTCGACCGCTTCGACGGCGTATGAAACCGATGTTTTATCCGCCGTCGACTCGCTGAACGTGAGGACGGGAGCGACCTTTGCGAGAGTGGTAATTCCCTTAATTGCGACCCAATCTTGAATTTCCGTACCGTTTACCGTATATGTGAAATCAACATACAAGTTGTAGGCGTGGTTTGAGAGCAGGTTCTTGAATTCGCGTACATACGCGCCGACCAGCTCAACCAATTCGTCGGTATCGGCATCGTAAAGCGAAACCGAAGTTATACTTCCGACATCGGCTATTCTGTAAACCTCAAACGAAATCGAGTCCTGTGTGGGTACGGCATTATTTATTCCGAAGGCTTCTGCCGTGGTCACTGTGTTTGTTAACAGCCACTCCTTATGCATGTCGTTTCCGTCAACCAGGTCAAATACCGCCACAACTCCGTATTCGTATGTCTTTGACATGATCAGATCTGTGAATGTTACGCTGTTGTCGCCCACGTGCAAGGGCTTGGAGTCAACTATCTTTTCACCGTCGGAAATATAAACCGACAGTTCATTATCACGAGTCAGCGAGTACGGGTCGGAAACATTGATGGACAGCTCGATATACGTTGTCGAAACACTGTGCGACGTAACGACAGCGGACGGAGCCGTCGGGTAGGCAACACCCGCCTTGACAGACTTATTACCGCTCGACATATCAACATCCTTTATCTCGGTGCCGTCTATGTATTTGATCGCATCTATGGTATATTCCGTATATCCGGGGGTGATTGGAGCAGTCACTTCAAGCAACAACACCTCCATCGTGCTTCCTTCCTTGAACATATAGTTTGCATACTTTTTACCGTTCAGCGTGAAAGACTGTATCTCGTAATTGTTGGGGTTTGAAATATGGATCTCGATAATAAAGGTCTCGTTCTGCTCTACGTAGTACTTGACCTCGTCGTCGGTAACAACATCGATATCCACAATGTCTTTAATGTCATTTTTCAAATTCTCATCGCGTTCCTTGTGGTCGTCCTTCGGTCCACCGTGGTAAGTCGTCGTACTTAAAAGCGTTATTCCGCCGTTTGTTGTCTGTTCAAGCGATACGGCAGCCGATTCTTTTCTGATGGTCATACCCTGATATACCGGCACATCCGAGCCCAACAGCGGAATGATAAATGAAAACAAAACGGTAGGTATCAGAATAAAGATTGCGGCAACAGCGCCGACGGCAATAAGTATTTTACGTCTTTTGTTTGTGGAAGCATTGCCTTTTCCCGAAAGAGAAATTTTCATATCCGTAGCTTCATCTATGATCTTTTCGTCAATATTGGATATAACATTGAGTTTTATATTATCTTTTTTTCTCATATCACGATTCCCTCCTCTGAAAGCGCCTCTCTCAATCCGTTTCTTATTCTTGAAAGCTCGCGGTATACTGTTTTGTCGGTGATATCAAGCATCTTGGCTATATCCTTGACCGGGTCCGCATAATAATATCTGCAAACAAAAACAAATCTGTCTCTCTCGGAAAGTCCCCACAGATATGTATTGAGCACCTTGCTTATTTGCGTAACGGCTTCGTTCTCGTCTTCGGTAACGAGACCGTCAATACACTCTTCAAGTTCATTGAAGGATACCACAAGCTCAGGCGGTACGCGCTTCTGCGCATTCATCTTCCGATACCTGTCCACCGAAATATCTCTCGTTATCTTTGACAAAAACCGTTGCAGTACATTCGGCCTTGTAGGCGGTATTTTGTTCCATGTAGAGAGGTAGGTATCGTTTACACACTCTTCGCAGTCAAGTCTGTCTCTCAATACATTGTAGGAAATTGCGTACAGATACTTTCCGTATTTTTCGTCGGTTGCCTTGATGGCACTCTCATTCCGTTCCCAATACATATTTACGATAGTATCGTCTGACAGATTTTCTCTTGGCAAATCAATTTCTTTTTTAGACATATCATTCTCTCCGTCAAATATTTTCGCTAAAACAAGCTTCTATAAATATAGCCGCAAAATATTTCTTCAATTCTCACAAAAACAGATAATTCTCGTATACTTTATATCATAAAAATGCTCAATTTGTCAATGGAAATAAAATTTTTACGCAAAAAATCGGACACACCGCAAGGATATCTCCAAACGATGTGTCCGATTTTATTGCCGAGTCATATCTTTCTTATATCTCACAATAGGATATAACTTCTCTGTACCAAAGAATAAAGTCGTCGTTGACGGGTAACAACGGCTCGTCAAGCTCGTCTATGTGGTCTGTCTTGCCGTCAACATAGTCGTTTATAATGTCTCTGCAGGACTCTAAGCGAAGCATAAGTCCACCGAGTCTTGCATCCTGGATCTCCCAGCCGAAGGATTTGTTTTCGGTAAACCAGAGATTCTTAAAATCCTTATAGAATACTTTCAGCTTCTTTAAACAGAGGTCATAGCGGCGAGTCAAAAGCTTAAGATTTTCTTTATCTGCTGCCTCGTAATACTTACGTGTAAGAATACCGAGATCCTGCTTTATATCCATGACCTGACAAAGCGAGGACAAGCAATTGAAGATATAGGCATATTCCCCTGCTTCTTCTCCCGCTTTTTTGATCTTTCCCGCAATTCGCTTGTAATCGACTTTAGGGTATTTTGCAACCGTGGGGTCTGTGCGTCCGAGGAGGCAATCGGAGTAGAACACCGCTCTGCAG
>CAYQEY010000041.1:0-16216 GCA_964416635.1 uncultured Lachnospiraceae bacterium
ATTCTTTATCTTTTCGTCAGATTTTTTTAACCCCAACTATTGACAAAGAGCCATATTATTTTCTTTTAAGCTTTCCGACAACACGCCCGCAGCACACGATCTCGGCATAGTCGCGAAGCAGAATATCTCCGTATTCGGAATTAAGAGATATAAGCCTATCCCCACCAAATTTTTTGAAGTATCCGTTTCCGTCAAGCACAAAAATTCCGAGCTCTCCGATCTCCACATTATCGGAATTCTCAACCAACAGAATGTCGCCGTCGTGGTACTTGGGTTCCATACTGTTTCCGCTGATGCGAAGTGCAAAATCGGTGGATGCCGTTTTTTCGTTGTCCGGAATACTTATTTCCTCGCTCAGCGTGTCATCAAGGTAAACACCCGGGCCCGCAGAAACGGGAAGATCGTACAAAAGGACCGATCTGCGCGCAAACTCCGAGGATGCTGTCCGTGCGGTAGCGATCGGCGGCGGTGTAAGTATCTTAGCCGATCTTTCGGTGCGTGTCGATTTGGGTGTACGAACACGAAGATGCGGCACCTCGGAAATCATACCGACTCTGTCAAGCTCCTTCTGAGCCACCAAAGCAAGAAGCTCTTTGGCGTGGGTATCGAGCTGACGGTAGTTCTCAATAAAAGCTATCTCCTCTGCGGACAGCGTATAGTTATTTTTATTTTCCGGAGTTCCGCTGACGATATAATCGAGAGTGCAACCGAGCGCCTCGGCTATCAGCACCATATTTGAGAGCTTTGGAGAATCGCTGATACCCGCCATTATTTTGCTGAGAGTACCCAAAGGGATCCCCGTAAGCTCGGAAAGCTTTTCGTTGGTTATCTTGCGTTCACTTTTTATTTGTTTAATTCTTGCTATATAATCCATAAAAGCACCCACTTTCCGTTTGTGGAATAATTATATCATACTTTTTTGAATTTGTAAATAGGTTTTTATAATTTTATTCCGTTTTTGAACAATATTTTTTGTTTACTGCTTTTAGTTGAACAAAATCGATTCGCGCATCTTTAAACGGTATATAAATATATCTTAATTCTATATGGGTAAAATACACAATCCGATACCCTATATATTGTGCAAGTCAACAAAACTTAAAATCTTATCGGTTTTTACATTGATTTTATAATAAAAAAATGGTATAATATACGATGTGTAGTACCGTCTTTTCGGTATTCAGTTAAAACCATAGGAGGTTCATATAAATTATGAAAAAACTCATTGCTTTAGCGCTCTGTCTCATTATGATTCTAAGCGCATTTGCCGGTTGTGCGGCAAACAATGACGGAGAAGAGGAAGATCCCGGCGCATACATATATATGTATCTGACAGAACCGGTCTATAATTTTGACCCTGCATATGCTTACGGAAACGAGTCTGCGCTTCGGATAGTAAGCCTTTTGTATGACAATCTTTTTGTGCTCAACGAAAAAGGCAAGCCCGAAAAATCTTTGGTTAAAAAGTATGAGATCGATAAAGATGAATATACAATAACCCTCACTCTCAGAGAAGATACTTATTGGTCGGACGGTTCCGCCATTTCCGCAAACGACGTATTCTATACGTGGGAGAGACTGCTTGACGCCACCAAGTCCTTTGAAGCTGCATCGCTCCTTTACGATGTAAAGAACGCAAAAGCCGCTAAGGAAGGCGATGCTTCTATCGAAGATGTCGGCATTCAGCTCCTTAACACAACTCAGCTTGAGATAAACCTCAATGAAGGAACAGATATAGACGAATTTCTTGTAAAGCTCACAAGCTATGCCCTTGCTCCGCTTCGCAGCGATATCGTAAGACGTACCGTGAAGGAGATCGACTGGGCTAAGAGTCCGACAAACATCGTAACAAGCGGCCCATTCCGCCTCAGATCTCTTTCGTATGATCCCGAGGATGCAAACATCACTCTTGAGAGAAACGCTTATTACTACAGAGACTTTATGAATGATAAACCCGATGTTTCGGTTACTCCCTACAGACTTATCATTGATTACACCAAGACAGGAGAAGAAATTCTCGAAGCATATGAAAACGGACAGATATTCTACGTCGGAGATCTTCCCCTCGATATCCGCTCCAAGTATACACTCGAGCAATGGGAAGACCTCGGCGAGATAAATGATGCCCTCAGCACTCACACTTACGTATTAAATCAGAATGCCGTCATCAGATATTACAATGCGGCAGAATTCAAGAATCTTTCCTACAAGGAAGGACTTGTAGAGGGTACGGACGGCGATAAGATCTTCGCAAAAAAGGAAGTACGTCAGGCACTTTCGCTCGTTATCGACCGTGAAGAAATAGCAAATGCGGTAGTATTTGCACAGGCGGCTAACGGAATAGTTCCTTACGGAGTATTTGAGTCCGATTCCAAGAAAGATCTCTTTGCCGAAAACCGCACCAACGGAATTTCCACCAAGAGCAATCTTGACAGTGCGAAAAAGTTACTTTCGGACGCAGGAATTGACCCATCAAAATATATGTTCTCCATTTCGGTTCCCGCTTACGACGACGTTCACGTGAAGATAGCAGAGATGGTTCAGGCTGCCTGGGGCGAAAACGGTCTCGGATTCCACGTTTCGCTCAACGCTATAGAAAATATCGACAATAAGGATGCATCGGTAAGCACCGGTGCCACAATTCTCGGTATCAAGGATGATATATTTGCCGAGTCTTACGCAGCAAATCTCTTTGAAGTTGCCGCTATAGATTATACCGCTTTTTCACCCAACGCATTTTCTGTTCTTGCTCCCTTCGCTAAAGGCTACACAGGTAACGCAAGCATTGAACCTCAGGGACATGAATTCTCGATTGCACTGCACAAATCCGGATACGACAGCTCAGAATACAATGCGAAGATAGAAGAAGCGTTCGCCGAAAAAGATGCTGACGCACGTGCAACTATTCTCCACGACGCAGAAGGCATCATTTTGGACGATGTGCCCGTCATTCCGATCGTATTCAATAAGACCATTACTCTTAAGAGTAAGGATCTTTCCAAGGTTACATACTCCTACTATGGATGTGCTGTTTTCACAAAAGCAAAGCTTAAAAATTATGAGGATTATATCCCGGTAGAAGAATAATCGTTAAAGTAAAACGGCTGTCAAAATTCGACAGCCGTTTTACTTTTTTTCATTTTTGCAATTCATTTGCGCTTTATATTTCTTTCCTACGTTAATATTGTTTTTATAAGTCAAACCGCGCACGATCGTATCCGAACCGAATTTGTTTCGTATTGAATCGACGGTCTTATCAATGGCTCTTGCCTTCTCTTTCTTATCGTCATCAAACAGGCTCATTTGAACTTCGCCCCCGTATGTCACATTCGTCAATGAGACTCCAAGCAAACGGAGCGGAGTTTTTCTGTCCCAAAGCTCAGAAAAAAGCTCTCTGCATACCGAAAATATATCTGACGTTATATCTGTAGCTTCATCAAGCTTTCGTTGGTGCGAACGATCTTTGAAATCGTTGCTTCTTATCGTAACGCCAATACAATGAGCTCTTGCACCGTCTGAACGCATTCTCGCTGCAGTAGTATCGACAAGGGACAGAAGTACCTTGTTAGCCTCTTCAAGCGTTGTAAGGTCATTTTCAAGCGTTGTGGAGTTGCTGTAGCCTTTTGATTTTTCAGGGCACTCAAGAACCGGCGTATCGTCTATACCGTTTGCAAAATCATGAAGCTGATACGCAAATTTTGTTCCTATCATAGACTGCAATATGTGTATATCAAGCCTTGCAAGATCGCCGATCGTGTATATACACGCACGCTCCAGCTTCTGCGCCGTATTCGCACCAACCGAGAAAAGCTCACGCACCGGAAGATTCCACATTTTCTCTTTGATCTCATTATCAAACAGTGTATGCACCTTATCGGGCTTTTCAAAATCGCTTGCCATTTTGGCGAGCAGCTTATTGGAACCGACTCCGACATTCACCGTAAAACCAAGCTCGCTTTTTATTCTGTCTTTTATCTCGTAAGCAATAGCGATTGGATCCGGATATACTGTCTCTGTGTTGCTCATATCGAGAAAACATTCATCAATTGAAAACTGTTCGACTATCGGTGCATACTCCTTGCAAATGCCGATAAACGCCTTAGAGCATCTTTCATAAAGGTGAAAATCGGGAGGAGCTAAATAGAGCCCGGGGCACTTTCGCAAAGCCATTCCCACGGGCTCGCCGGTCTTTATACCGTATTTCTTTGCAGGAATGGACTTTGCAAGCACTACACCCGTTCTTTTTTCACGGTCTCCCCCGATGGCGGACGGTATAAGCCTGATATCAGCCTCGCCTTTGGAAATACGGCGTGCCGCTTCCCAAGACAGAAAAGCACTGTTTACATCCACGTGAAATATCAAGCGCCCCATATCGTCACCCCAAAAATTTATTTTGTCAGCATCCAAACAGCCATTTTACTCTCGTCGGTCCACAGCTTACCCGCAGATGCGTAATCAGTAACCGTCATCGATCCGTTCTTCGTAGGAACCTCGAGTGCAATTATAGACGGATACGGAATGTTTTTATTTGAAATCTTTGTTTCAACATATCCGTCGCTCTGCACAGATATATCTACCGGCTCGTCTACGCTGTAGCCCAGTCTGTTTTCCTGAGCGAGCATTACAGGTCCTCTTCTGAGTGCTATATGTCTATGTGCCTCGGGATCCTCACGGTCGAACACGGGAACAACGTAATCCGATTCCCAGACTATCTCGTTCATAAGTATCTGCGAACCGTACGGCGTAGGATAGATAGCTTCCGTACGCATATCAAACTCTATCTCGACCATATCGCCGTTTTTCCATTCGCGGTCGACCGCATAATATTTACCGTATTCAACGTCAATGCGCGTACCGTTAACCGACACGGTAGTAGTTTTACTCCAATACGGAATCCTTATACATAGCTCAAACCGCTCCGAAGCGTTTAAATTAAGCTTCAGCAAAACATTTGAGCCCGCCGGATATTCGGTATGTGTCTCAATCTCGAACGAATTACCTGTGGGTGTATTGGCAGTAATCCTACCGTTAATAAACATATTCAGCGCAACGCGATTATCGGACGTACAAAGCTGAAGCTTAGGGACAAGTCCTATACCTGCCGAGGCGATACACGCACAACAACCGTAATAATGTCTGTCGCTCATAACCTGCAGACCGCCTATCTTTTTTCCTCTGCGCCCTGCCGTAAGCGGACTGTAGCTGTCGAAGGGCAATGCTTCGGCTATCCAATCAGGATGTTCCGCGGGTGTCGTGGGCTCAATGACCTTCTCGGTATTAACTGCACCGAGATACGCGTTATAAAAAGAAATTTCAAAGGCATCGATATATTTCGTATCACCGGTAAGCAGATAAACACGATAGAAAAATTTCATAAGCGTTACCGTGACGCAGGTTTCCTGCATAATGGGATTATTTGTCGTATTTGCCTGACGCACGCTTGAATGATCAAACAGCTCATGCGTACATCCGCAACAACCAATGACCGTGAAATCACTCTCAAGTACCTTATTTGCGAAATTCACGATAGCAGTTTTGTATTTTTCATCTCCGGTAACCTTGTAATATTCGATAAGACCTTCAAAGCAGGAGGTCATTTCATATGCTTTTGTAACGGGATACTGATACGGATAAAGCTCATCGGCGTAAGCAAGCTCAAATATATTAACTATATCCGTGCACCCTTCCTCGATTATATAGGTGGCAAAATCAAGGTATTTTTGCTCGTCTGTGATATTATAAAGGCGAACGACCGGCTCAAGAATCGAAGAAGAGTTAAGTCCTCGCCAATTTGCCGTAGCCTTGTTTATATTCTTTTTGCCTTCTCCGTTTCCGATATGTGCGATGATATAGTCAAGCTGTGAACGCATGGAAGATACTATGCGCTCGGCAAAGGCTTCATCCTTGCATATCTCGAGGAAATATTCCATGCCCAGCAGAACGTACTTCCTGCACCACAAATCCCAACCGCTGAACTCGATTTCTTCAGGGTACGTGCTTATACGTCCATCGGTGCGAGCACTGTTTATCATATCATTGATGGTATCTTCAAGTATATCATAGAGTTTTTGATTTTGTGTATACGAATAAACGAGAGTTGCTCCGCGCATCATTTTTCCCCAATATTCGCCCTTCCAGCCCCTGTCGGAATCTGCATCTATTCTGAACTGTTCTGCAAATCTTTGCCAAAGCGTCGGAGACAAAAGCTGAAATTCCTCTATGAATTTAAAAGTATCGTCTATAAATCCGTTATAACTTGTCGATTTCGTAGTATCGCTTGAAAAAAGCTCTTTACTTTCATACATAATACGCCTCCCGTATAATATAAGAACATTATAAAATAAAATAAAGGGGCTGTCAAAATATGATAGCCCCAATTATGTTTATTATCAGTGAATGATGTAACGCTCTGTATCCTTATCAAAGATATGAAGTCTTGACATATCAACAGAAACCTTGATCTTATCACCTGCCCGCGACTGAGAGCGAGAGGATACACGCGCGATGAGCGAAGTAGGCTCGTCCTCGGGATCGCCGACGGTAAGGTACAGATAGATCTCAGCGCCCATAAGCTCGGTAACATCAACATTAACCTCAAACGAGTACTCGGGATTAGCGATAACAGATGCTTCAACATCAGAAAGTGCTTCAGGGCGAAGTCCCACGACAACTTCCTTGCCGATGTACTCGGCAAGCTCAGGAGCATTTGCCTTGTCCTCGGGAAGTGCAAGGGATACGTTCTGGAATTCGAAGTTAACACCGGTAGCGGTCTTTACAAGCTTACCGTTGATAAAGTTCATCTGAGGTGTTCCGATAAATCCTGCTACAAACATGTTGCAGGGATAGTCATAAAGTCTCTGAGGCGTATCAACCTGCTGAATGAGACCGTCCTTCATAACGACGATTCTGGTAGCCATGGTCATAGCCTCAACCTGGTCGTGCGTTACATATACAAATGTAGTACCAACTCTCTTGTGGATCTTTGTAAGCTCTGTTCTCATGGCTGCACGAAGCTTAGCATCGAGGTTGGAGAGAGGCTCGTCAAGCAAGAACACCTTAGGCTCACGAACGATAGCTCTACCGAGAGCAACACGCTGCTTCTGACCGCCGGACAAAGCCTTGGGTTTTCTGTCGAGAAGGTGGGTTATATCGAGGATTCTCGCAGCCTCCTCTACAAGGCGCTTGATCTTCTCCTTGGGAACCTTATTGAGCTTAAGTCCGAAGGACATATTCTCAAATACCGACATATGAGGATAAAGAGCGTAGTTCTGGAAAACCATCGCGATTTCTCTGTCCTTGGGAGCAACGTCGTTTACAAGTCTGTCGCCGATAAAGAGCTCACCGTCTGTGATCTCCTCAAGTCCCGCGATCATACGCAAAGTAGTTGTCTTACCACAACCTGAAGGTCCTACAAGAACCAAAAATTCCTTATCCTTAACCTCAAGGTTAAAATCGGATACGGCAGTAACGCCTCCGGGATATTTCTTATAAATGTGTCTGAGAGATAAACTTGCCATTATTTTTTGAGCCTCCTGAATTTATTGCTTATTGAGTCCAAATAAACCTGTCTAATACACCTATATTATTATACCAAAAATCGAGTAAAAATGGAAGATGGTAAATTCCCAAAATTTCACCTTATTATTTGTGCAATATACACAAAATTAGGTATTTTTTCGAAAAATACAAGTATTGTTTAAAAAATAATATCTTTTATATATTAAAATTACTTTACATTCTTCATAGAAAGGGATATTCTCTTCTTCTTGACATCAACCGAAATGACACGCACTTTTACCTGATCTCCGACCGAAACTACCTCGGACGGATGCTTTACGAATCTGTCCGAAAGCTCGGATATATGCACAAGACCGTCCTGATGAACTCCGATATCAACAAAAGCTCCGAAATCTATAACGTTTCTCACGGTCCCGTTAAGCACCATATCCGGCTTAAGGTCCTCAATACCCATTACATCTTCGCGGAGCGCGGGCGGCTGAAGGCTGTCTCTTATATCTCTTCCGGGCTTTTGAAGCTCTCCTACTATATCGTGCAGTGTGGGAGCGCCGATGCCGCATTCTTCGCATACCTTTGCCGTTCCGTATTCCTTTATTTTGTCCGCAAGATCTCCAAGCTTACCATTCCTAACGTCATCCTCGGTATATCCGAATATGGCAAGAAGCTTATGTGCCGCATCGTAGGATTCGGGATGCACTCCGGTGTTATCGAGTATCTCGTCCGAGTGCACGACTCTCAGAAATCCCGCACATTGTTCGAAAGCCTTTGCACCGATCCTCGGAACCTTGAGTATAGCGGCTCTGTTTTTGAACTCGCCGTTCTCTTCTCTGTACTTTACTATATTTTTTGCGGCAGTGATATTTATACCCGAAATGTAAGAGAGCAAAGAGTAAGATGCGGTATTGAGGTCAACTCCGACCGAGTTTACACAATCCTCGACCACGCCCTGAAGTGCTCCGTCAAGTCTTGCGGGCTTCATATCGTGCTGATACTGACCGACGCCGATAGACTTAGGGTCTATTTTTACAAGCTCGGCAAGCGGATCCTGAAGTCTTCTTGCGATAGAAACTGCAGAACGCTGCATAACGTCGAAATCGGGAAATTCCTCAGCTGCGAGTTTGGAGGCGGAATATACCGATGCTCCGGCCTCGCTGATGATGATATATTTACAATCGTAATTTACGCTCTTAAGCGTTTCTGCTATAAATATCTCGCTCTCTCTCGACGCAGTGCCGTTTCCGATGGCAATGACATCGACCTTGTATTTTTCGACCATTCTCTTGATTATCTTTGCGGCTTCCTCGGTCTTGAATTTGGACTTTGTGGTGGGATATACCACCGCGGTGTCAAGCACCTTGCCGGTCTTGTCTACGACTGCGGTCTTACAGCCATTTATATATCCGGGGTCAAAGCCGAGCACGGTCTTTCCTTTGAGCGGAGACTGCATGAGCAAATGCTTGAGGTTATCGGCAAAGAGCTTAATAGCGCCCTCGCTTGCTACATCAAACAGATCATTGCGCAGTTCTCGATCGATCGACGGTGCAATAAGTCTGTCGTAGCTGTCAATTACTGACGCTTCGATATACTTTGCCGCAGGACTCTTCAGATCGGTTATCATCTCACTGCAAAGATAATTGAGTATGATTCCCTTTTCCACGGTAACGCTGACCTTCAAAAACTCCTCGTTCTCACCGCGATTTATTGCAAGCACACGGTGGGCAGGTATCTTCTTTATCGCCTCCGAATATTCGTAGTACTGCGAATATACCGAATCCTCTTCCTTTACTCCACGGGTTACGATAAGTCCCGTATCAAAGGTTATCTTGCGAATTACTTTACGGAAATCGGCGTTATCGGAAATACTCTCGGCGATAATATCGCACGCCCCCGTCAGGGCGTCCTCTGCGCTCTCCACGCCAAGCTCATCATTGACATAGCTTTGTGCGATAACCTCAAGACTCGGATCATATTTGTCATTCTGTTCCAGAATAAGCTCCGCCAGAGGCTCCAGCCCCTTTTCCTTTGCAATCGATGCGCGAGTTTTTCTGTGAGGTCTGAAGGGTCTGTAAATGTCATCAACCTCGGTGATAGTCTGCGCGTTATCGATCGAAGCGGCTATTTCATCTGTCATCTTACCCATATCTGTAATAAGATTTTTTACCTCTTCCTTGCGCTTTTCGATATTGCGCAGGTAGGTAAGTCTGTCGTAAAGATCACGTAAAACTCCGTCGCCAAGACTTCCGGTTTCTTCTTTGCGGTACCTTGCGATAAAAGGTATCGTGTTGCCGTCGTCTATCAGCGCGACCGTCTTTTCAACCTGTTCTTCTTTTATTTTAAATTCTTCTGCAAGTGTTTTTATAATGTCCATCGTGGTTCTCCGTAGTATGTGAAAAATTATTATTGTCCGTGTTCTTCAAGCGCGGCGAGCTCTCCATCGGTCAGATATCGCCACTCTCCCCTTTTAAGGCTCTCATCGAGCGAAAGCGGACCGAAGGTTATTCTTTCAAGGTAGGTTATCTTGTTGTCAAGCGCCTCAAGCATCCGCTTTATCTGGTGGTATTTACCTTCTGTAAGCGTAATTATACCGCCCATACCGTCTTCATCAAGGCAGATCTTCGCCGGAAGCGTAACATATCCATCCTCAAGTACAAGTCCGTTTTCAAATCTCGCGGCATCCGCTTCCGATACCGAAAATTTTGCTTTGAAGCGATAAGATTTACTGACGTGGCTTTTGGGGGCAAGCAATCTGTGAGCAAGATCTCCGTTATCGGTGATAAGCATAAGTCCGACTGTATTCTTGTCAAGCCTTCCGCAAGGAAACATTCTGTCGTTGCGAACCCCATCGGGTAAAAGATCAAGCACAGTAGTATCCCGTCCGTCCTCGGTCGCGCTCACTACGCCCTCGGGCTTATTGAGCAAAATATAGGTATATTTTCTGTAAACGATCTTCTTTCCGAAATAAAATATTTCGTCCTTGTTCTCGTCAACCCGAACGTCCGAGTTTTTTGCAACCGTGCCGTTCACGGTTATGCCCTTGGCACGTACGGCACGTTTCGCGTCGGAGCGTGAGCAGGTACCGGTAATGCTTAAAAACTTATCAAGTCTCAATTCAAACCTCACAAAAATATCCGAAGGATAAAAAGCATCAATGCCGCAATAACGCCGCTGACCAAAGCCCCTGCACGAAATCCGGCAAAAAAATTGTCCTTTGTTATACCTTTTTTCATTATAACACCTCCTCTGTGTTATAATGGGTAAGGAAACGACGGCTTATTCTCTCAAAGAAGTATTTTTGCGTTTAAAATTCAGTTGTGAGCAAACTATACCGCCAAACATAAGCAAACAACCGATATACCCAATGAACGGTATATCGTCTATACCGAACAGCGCTCCTCCGATAGCTCCGAATGCCGATTCTGTAGAAAGTATGATCGCGGCGTATGTAGGATCTGCGTTTTTCTGTCCGACGACCTGAAGTGTATACGCGCATCCGCTCGAAAGCACTCCGCAGTAAAGCAACGGCCACTTTGCGTCGATAAGAGACGCCATACTGAGCTGCGAGCCTTCAAACACGAACATACATACCGTTCCTATCACCGCGCACACCGCAAACTGTCCCCACGAAAGGAAGAGTGGGCGCACATCATCCTTTACGTAATGATCTATGAGCATAACGTGCGCCGTCCAGAAAAACGATCCTATCAGCAACAAAAGCTCACCAAGACCGAAGCTGAGTCCGCTTTCTGCATCATAGCAAAGCAAAAAAAGACCTATTATTGCAAAAACGGCTCCGATCCAAACCTGCGCACCAACCTTTCTTTTAAAAAAAAGAAAATACGCCATGGGAACGAATATCGTATAGAGTCCCGTAATAAGTCCCGACACTCCCGCACTCGCCGTTATCTGTATACCGAACTGCTGGATGGTAACTGCCGTAAAAAGGACGAGTCCTACTAAAATCGACGGCTTAAGCGCAAGTTTTATGTGTTTCTTATCAAGATTTTTTCTTTCAAATATGAGTATGACCGGCAACAGTGCAACTATGCTTATGAGAAAACGTACTCCTATCATGGTAAAAGGGCCTATGTATTTCATTCCGTCTACCTGTGCCACGAAAGCAAAGCCCCATATTATTGCCGCCAAAAAGAGCGCGGCGTTTGAAACTGCCTTTTTACTCATCGGTATTGTCTGCGGGCGCAAGCTTAGCTATATTTTTAAACGCCTCGATCTCCTTGTCATAGTTCTTTTGCCCGATTATCTGCTCGTGCAGGCATATCACCGTATCTGCCGGAAGCACCCTGAGCTCGGGAGAGCTTTTGTATATCTCTGTGTCTCCAAGTCTTATGCCATACGCATCTATTGCGCCCTGCGGTGTCTCGCCGAATACCTCGGCAAGCGGCTTCAGGCGTTCGACATTTGAATCTCCCGACACTATCTCGTCATAAAGCCATCTTTCAAGCAGATATATCGATCCGTTACCGGTTTTATACTGCGAATTCAAGGTCGAATACTGGTCACTGTTAAAAACGGTATCAACGAACACCTGCTCGCTCTCCATAGCGCTTATCTGCTGTTTGGAGTAGATAATGTAAGATATAAGTCCCGCTTTGCCCTCTGTTCCCTTGTTGCCGAAGCCCTCGGGAAGATTTTCGTTGAATACACGCTCTATTCCGACCTTGTCATCAGCCGCCAATGACATTGGACCTGCGTAGGTGATCAGGATGTCCTTCTCCTCGTTTGTTATAGACTGGATAAGACATACCGAAAATACTACGACAAAAAAGGCAATTATTATCGTAGGCCACTTATAATGATACCAATAGTTATCAAGCCACTTAAAAAACTTATTTTCTTTTATTGCTATATTATTTCCATCAAGCTTTTCTTCCATTGTTTATCTCCGATCCTTAGAAATGCAACAAAGGGCTGTTACATTGATCTGCAACAGTCCCTTGTCCGATATTTACGCTCTGTAAACGTCCAAAACCTTAATCTCGATTACTTTTCCCTTATTGGTTGTTGCATAAACGACGTCGCCCTTCTTTTTGCCTATAAGTGCAGAGCCGACAGCCGAACGGTCAGATATCTTGTTTTCAAATGGGTCCGCCTCATTGGATCCGACTATCTTATACTCGCACTCCACGCCGTCGCGGGTGATCCTCACGCTCGAACCAAGACCTACAGTTCCGTTGTCGCTCTCTTCAACGATGATCGCGTGCTGGATAAGCTCTTCAAGCTCTTTGATTCTCGTAAAGCACTTGGTCTGTTCGTTTTTTGCCTCGTCGTACTCGGCGTTCTCGGAAAGGTCTCCAAAGGAGCGCGCCTCGGCGATAGCCACCTTGATCTCTTCCATTCTTACCTTTGTAAGATACTCATATTCATCCTGAAGCTTTTTAAAACCTTCCTGTGTATATTTCTGTTCTGTTGCCATTTTGAATTACTCCTTTGATGTTGTAATATATTTTGATTTTATTTTCAGTTAAAATGCCGTACAGCCTCTGTCAGCTGATTGTCAAGCGCCTGCGGAAGCACGTATGGATAATACTCTGCCGCCTCCTCGCTGAGTTCAACGACTACATCGGGCTCTATTCCAACTCCGTCGTATCCGACCAGTTCCTCATCTCCTCCGGAAAAATACATATGTGTTGTCAGCTTGACAGCACCGCTCAGTCCGTAGTTGAGCGGAAAGGTCTCCTGCATTTTTCCCTTTCCGAAGGTATTGACTCCGACTATCTTTGCAAGTCCGTAATCCTTGAAATTCGCGACAAAAAGCTCTCCGGCGCTGGCGGTGTTTTGATTGCAAAGCACGACCATATCAAGATCCTTATACTTCCCGATATCCTCTTTTTCGATATTGCATTTTGCCGCATCGGCGGATGAATAAGAGACCGGTTGTATCGTCGCTTGCTCAACATTTCCCTTTGAATCCTTAGTCCTGATATAAACGTCTCCTTCATCGAGGAAGTAGCTGAGCACCGCCGATATTGAAACAAGCAATCCGCCCGGATTATATCTCAGATCCATCACGAATCTGGTACATCCGGCCGCCTTGAGTTCTTCAAGCTTTCGCTCAAACTGCTTTGGAGTGGTATAGTCAAATTCCATTATCGTGAGTATACCTACGCTTGAGTCACTTTCAAGAACGCTTGCCATGACCGAGGTCGTTTCAACCGAACCTCTGATAACACCGCTGAATTCGATCACGTCATACCCGTCTCCGTTCGGACGGCACACTGTAAACTCTGCAGCAGTACCAGCATCACCCAAAAGCAAGCTGAGCGCACCGTCATATCCGAGTTCGGTTACAGACTGCCTGTTCGCACCGATACCTACAAACGCCAGCCTGTCTCCACGTTTAACGCCTGCTTTGGCGGCGGGAGAATCGTCCATTACGTTGTATATATGCAGGCATTTCAAAGTCTCGCCATTGTATTCGAACTCGTCGTTGATAATGTTGACTCCGATGCCCGACATCCTTCCCGCACTACTCTCTTGATTTGCCAAAAGCTCCTCAAGAGTATAATACGCAGCGTAAATATCTCCGGTTGCCGCAACATACGCCTTAAGCGCCGCATCCATCATCGCGTCCTTATCGACGTCTCCGTAGAAATACCGGTCAATATAGGCGTTCAAAAGATCTATATCGGTAAGCTGTGAACTTCCGTCAGCAATAACCTGGTCTCCCTTTACTATATTGTTTGCATATTGCTTACGGAATACCTCTGCACAAACGCTGTAGGTAAGCATAAGCGTTGCAAGAACCAAGGCAACGCAAGAGATCAAATAAGTTCTAAGCGACACCGACCGTTTTTTCTTTGGAACGGTTGTTTCTATTGTCTCTGCAGGGTCAAAGCCGTCGCGCTCCGAGGACTCTTCGCTGTTTACCGTAACATCCGAAGCGGCATCTTCGGAAGAATTTGTTTCAACCTCGGACGAGTTTTGAGACTCCGCATCAAAATTATCTTCCGAATTTATATTGTTTTTCTCTTCTGACATAAAAATTTCCTCGCTTACGGTATTTATGTAGCCATATTCAATTCAAATGCGAAACACCTCATCGGCAGAGGCATTTCGCATATGAATTATATGATAACTCGAAGCTGTCAATCAATATTTTATTGCCTTCGAGTCGAGATATTTTCTTACCATAAGTGCAACCTTAAAGGTAATGGCATGCTCAAACTCACGAAGGTCGAGACCTGTCAGTTTTCTGATCTTTTCAAGTCTGTAGACAAGTGTGTTTCTGTGAACGAAGAGCTTTCTCGACGTTTCGGAAACGTTAAGATTATTTTCGAAGAAGCATTGAATGGTCATAAGTGTTTCTCTGTCAAGCGACTCGAGACTGCCCTTCTTGAATACCTCTTGCAGGAACATATCGCAAAGCGTCGTGGGAAGCTGATAGATAAGTCTTCCTATCCCGAGATTTTCATAACTAATTATATTCTTCTCGGTCTCAAATACCTTACCTACCTCAAGAGCAACCTGTGCCTCCTGATACGCTTTTGCAAGATCCTTAATGTTATCGACCACAGTTGATATACCGATCGCTACCTTTGTGTAGAACTCGGTAGAGATCGTGTCCGCGATATTTATAGCCATACGCTCGATCTCACGTATATCGATTCCCGTCTTAAGCTCCTTGACGAGAACGATATCAAGCTCACCTACGCTTATAACGTAGTCGTGAGATCTGTCCGGGAACATATTCTGAAGCATCTCAAAGGGCATCATATCGGTCTTGTTCAGGAATTTGATAAGAAGCACTACTCTGGGCTCTTCAATGTTGAAATGAAGTTCCTTCGACTTTATGTATATATCGCTCGGAAGGATATTATCGAGAATGATATTCTTGATAAACGAGTCCTTATCGTATTTCTTATCATAAAGGCTCTTGATATTACCCAAGGAAACGGCAAGGAGCTTTGACATTTTCTCCGCCATTTTATCCTCGCCCTCTACAAAAACGACATACTCACTCTTAGCACCGGTGCCCATATAGCGATATGTGTAACCGCCAACCGCTACAAACTCAGCAGAAAAAGGAAGCTCCTCGTAAACGCCCTGTCTCACATCCCCCATTTTTCCAAGATCCGAACAGGATATTACGACATCATTCTCATCGATAACGCCGATCACACGATCGAATGCATCCTTCATTTGATAGATCACACCCTGAAATAATCTATTAGACATATCAAAACCCCTTAAACGTTATATTTGAAATTCATTGTACATACTGACCTATATTATACACTATTTTTTGTGATTTTTCAATAGTCTTTTTAATATTTTTATAGATTTTTTGATTTAATTTTTGTAAATATTATATGAATGATACAAATTTTCCTAATAGATTCAAGGTATGATTTTTCCAAGAAATTCAAAGCTCGCTTGCGCAGATCAAGCACGCCAGAACAAAACCGGATGCCGTCTCGGTCCGCAGAATACGCTTTCCGAGCCCCGTTAGGGTTGCACCGCTTTGTATGGCTTTTTGCACTTCATTATGTGAAAATCCGCCTTCGCTTCCGATTACTATCGATATGCTCTCGGGCAATTTTTCGTACCTGCGCAGTATCTCTCCGAGTGGGACGGTACCGTCTCCCTCATAGCAAAACAGGCACAATTCGCTCTCACACGCCATTCGGATCGCCTCTTCAAAGCCGACGGCCTCGCTAACCTCCGGAATAACGCTTCTTCC
>CAYQEY010000042.1:0-16189 GCA_964416635.1 uncultured Lachnospiraceae bacterium
TATAGCTTGAACGCCTGGTATCCTTTCCTATGACTATCTTGGGGCGGTAGGTGGGCAGGGAACAGCCCGAAAGCGAGGAAGAAAAATACCATCCCAAAAAGCGTCCGACCTTATATGCGTGGGTCGACGTAAGATTTACGTTTGCTTCACCTCTGAATCCGTCTGTGCCGAAATATTTGTTCTTTCTTCGCTCTTCACCGACGCCTACATTAAGGTTTATTTTGTCGCGAAGTAACTCGTCGGTCGATACCGAGAAATAATCGGCTATCTGTAATACCTTGTCTATTTGCGGAAGTGCCTGATCCATTTCCCATTTGGATACAGACTGACGGGAGACTCCGAGTATTTCCGACAGCTCTTCCTGAGAAAGAGACGCGGAAGTTCTGAGCGTTACTATCTTTTGACCTATTGTCATGATCCATCTCCTTAAAATATATATTTTGTACATTTAACATTACACACTTATATATTATAACACTGTTTTTCAAAATATTCAACCAACCGAGCATTGATTTTTATGCAACCTGCGGTTGCGAAAAAAATTTCAAGCTTTTTGGACTTATAGCATTGAAATCACCGAAAAAGTATGATATAATTTAACCGCGTTCAAAATTGTTGATTTTCAGGAGAAATATTATGGAATTTAAAATTCAAGGCGGAAGTCCCAACGCAAAGATCCGGATCGATAATCAGTCCGAGATCGACGGAATACTGCTGTTTGACGTTAGAATGATCCTTACCGATGAGACTGTTCCCGAACCCTTCAAGCTTCGTTTTTACATTTCCGATATAGACATATATTCTTCCTGGAGTCCTTCGCTGGGCTTCGGAAGATTTATAGCTCCCAATTGGAGCAAGCGTGTGACCAATTCGAGACTGGCGTCGGTCATGCCTCTCCAATCGCTTTTGTCGATTGACGGTAGGAACAGAATTACCGTGGCTGTTTCCGATGCAAAAACTCCGATTTCGATAGGCTCGGGAGTCTGTGAGGAAAATGCCTGTGTAGAATGGGATATTACCTTCTTTACCGTAAAGGTCGCGCCTCTGAAGGAATACGTTGCGACAGTAAGAATAGATATGCGTGATATACCTTATTACGACAGCATATATGATGTTATCGATTGGTGGGAAAAGGATTGCGGATATGTGCCCGCATACGTCCCCGAGCACGCAAAGCTCCCGATGAATTCTCTTTGGTACAGCTACCATCAGCAGCTTGACGTTGAGGATATCATCAGGGAATGTGAACTGTCAAAGGCTATCGGAATGGATACGGTGATCGTTGACGACGGCTGGCAGACCGACGACAACAACAGAGGATATCAGTTCTGCGGCGACTGGAAGGTCGCCAAGGCAAAGATACCCGATATGAAGGAGTTTGTGTCGCGTGTCCACGCCACCGGAATGAAGATAATGCTTTGGTATTCCGTTCCATTCGTCGGAACCGGTGCGGAGAACTATGAGCGTTTCAAGGATATGCTACTGGATGGCACCGGCAACGGAAAGAATTATTTTTCTCTCGACCCGCGCTACAAGCAGGTCAGAGATTTTCTTGTTGAAAATTACGCACTTGCGGTGAGAGATTGGGGATTTGACGGACTTAAGCTCGATTTTATTGACGCGTTCTACCTTTGCGGAAGATCGCTTGAATACGACGAAAGGCGTGACTATACCTCGCTTGAGGATGCTATCGATGCTTTAATGACAGAGGTAACCGATACGCTCAGAGCAATAAATCCTGATGTGCTTATTGAGTTCAGGCAGTCCTACGTCGGACCTGCGATAAGAAAGTACGGCAATATGCTCAGAGTCGGAGATTGCCCTAACGACGCTATAAGAAACCGACTCGGAGTCGTTGACCTCAGGCTTACCTCGGGTAATACGGCGGTTCACTCGGATATGTTGATGTGGCATTATGATGATACGGTAGAGAGTGCGGCGCTTCAGTTCGTTGCCGCTGTTTACTCGGTCCCGCAGATATCGGTAAAGATCGCAAAGCTTTCAGAGGAGCACAGAAAGATGCTTGCATTTTATCTTGCTTTTTGGAGAGAAAACAGGGAGGTTCTTATCGGCGGCAGACTGAAGGCGCAAAACCCGGAAAGTTCTTACAGCATAGTTTGCGCCGAGAAGGACGGCAAGGCTATATACACCTGTTACACTGATACGCTCGTCGATTGCACAGATTATGTCGAGACGACAGCTCTCAATTCCTCACGGCGCAAGAGCCTTTTGATAAAGGGTGCTGATAAAAAGACGTATACCGTTCTTAACTGCATGGGAGAAAAGGTATCGGAGGGTAATGTCGACGGTTTGATCTGCGAGATCGAGGTTCCTCTTGCCGGAATGATACGTGTCAAATAAATACGGAAAAGGCAAAATTTGATATTTACAAACTATAGTTTGAGTATTGACTTTTAATGTCATTTATGGTATAATGAAGCGAAAAAATCAAGGAGGTATGAAAATGAAAAAGGTTATTTGCAAGGTTGAATACGATACCGAAAATGCCACTGTAGTTGAGAAGCGCACGGTAGGCGAATTCGGCGATCCCACAGGCTATGAAGAAACGCTCTATGTGACGGCTGACGGAAAGTATTTCCTTTATGTAAACGGAGGTGCCGAGTCGGTATACCCAGAGGAGAACATAAAGAGAATGTCTGCCGCGAAGGCTGACGAATGGAAATCCAAGGCGTGATCGCTTTACGTTTTGACTAAAAAAGCCGCTGATCCAGCGGCTTTTTTTACATGGGCAAACTTGACAAGTCAATTAAAATGTGATAAAATGGCGTCAAGAAAACTCGCCTTGGAAAATACTTTTAGTCAATTTTAAAAATACTTTTGAAGGGAGAATAAAATGTATACCATCAAAGGAAAGAAACTTACCCTCGTTGCCGATGAGAAAAAGTTGACTTTTGAAATAACTCTCAAAAATGGCGATGTATGGACTATGTCCCGCCGTCCTTACGTTGAACTTACCGACGGCACGGTTCTTTATCTTGACGAGGCAAAGGTGAGTGCTTGCGAGAGAAATACGGGAGTGTGGCACGGATACAGTGCTGATTACGATTTTGGCAACGGACTTATACTTTATACATTGGTTTATATTGAAAACACGCGCGATGACATTTACTTTTCCTGTCGTTTGGAGGGGGATCATGAAGGAGAGGTTAATGTGGTCTCTTTCCCTTCCGCAATAGATTTTAACGTAGAGCCGGGGCACGGATATACTGTACTTTCGAGAATGCAGGGTACTATTATCCCCGCAGGTATGCCTATAAAAATTGATGTAGACGGTACAATTTATGAGCGTGATGCGTATATGCCTATTTTCGGACAGGTTAAGGACAATTCCGGTTATCTTGCCGTTTTCGACACTCCTTTTGATGCCAAATACAACCCCTGCGGAGAGAACAACGAAAGTGTTTTGCCGCTTTTTCGCACATCTTTGGGAAAAATGGCATATCCTCGCAGAATGCTTTACAGATTTATGGAAAACTGTGATCACAATGATATGGCGCAAAGCTACAGAGAGTATCTTTCAGAGCGCGGAGAGGTCTACACCTTGCGGGCAAAGGCAGCGCAGAATCCTGCCGCTGAAGAGCTTTTCGGCTTGCCCGTTATACATACTGATATTGCAAAGCACATAAGTCCCAAATCATGTTTCTACAACCCCGACAAGCCCGAACTGAATGACTGCTTTGTATCATTTGACACGCGCGCCGAGCAGCTTAAGGCACTTAAAGCGAGAGGACTTAACAAGGCGTATGTGCATCTTGACGGTTGGGGGAATCACGGCTATGACAATCTGCACCCCGATCCGTTTCCACCGCACGAAGCGGCGGGCGGTGCCGAAGGTATGAAACGATTGGCAGATACGGCAAGAGATATCGGATATATATTCGGCGTTCATGATCAATACCGGGATTATTATTACGACGCTCCTACATTTGATATGAACAATGCAATAGAGAATATAGACGGCTCACATCCATTCTGCTCGATCTGGCACGGCGGTCCGCATACATACCTTTGTACGACTCAGGCTCCTTCGTATGTGCGAAGAAATTATGACGAATTTGAGCGTCTCGGCATAGATGTGAGAGCATCATATCTTGACGTTTTCTCGGTGGTTTCGCTTGACGAATGTTTCAATGCGGAACACCGTATGACGCGAGAGCAGTGTGCGGCATACAGAAATGAGTGTCTGAACATTCTTACAGACAGAGGCATTATCCCAAGCTCCGAGGAAACGCTTGGGTGTATGATGCGCTCGCAGGTACTTTGCCATCACGCACCGTTCTTTACAAGTTTTCTCGGACACAAACCGGGTGCCAAGGCGGTCGGCATTCCGATACCTCTGTTCAATATGGTCAATCATGACTGTGTTGTGATACCATGGATAGGTTTGCCTGACAAACGCGGCGGTTGGGGCATCCCCGAAAATGACTCTGCATATACTCACGCGATCCTCAACGGAGATCCCGTTTACTGCCCCATTGATGCAACCGAGGAGCAGATAGCTCAGGTCATGGTTGCCTGCGATTCGGCAAAGCGTTTGACGCATGAGCGTATTGTCAAACACGAATTCCTCGACGAAACAACCCGCAAGCAGAGAACAACATGGAGCGACGGGACGGTTATTGAGGTCGATTTCGATACCAACGATTATAAGATCATTCTTCCTGCACTTTAAATAAATATTTTGTGTTGGTTTCTTTTTGCCGCCTTTCTTTCGGATAAAGCCGTGCAGAAAACTTGCAGTCGCTAAGTTCTTCGGCGTCGCCTTTCTTGAAGAAAAGGCGGCAAAAAACAACAACAACAACTAACATTTTTGCGGCAAAGCTACTGCGTTCATAAGATCTTCAAATATCTTTTCGTCATCGAAATAGAGCATGGCGCCCTCTATATGAAGTGCGCGCAGCGAGGCGTAGGTGTATTCCGAGAGAGGACGGTCAAGCGCGTCGTTGCTGTGGGCGCAAACGAGAATGTCGTTTTCTGTAAAGCCGCTGATAATAAGTGTGTGATAAAATTCGCCGCTTGAGTTTGCAAGCTGTATCACGTCGCCAACGTCTATCTGCTTTGCCGTCCGCGCATCGGTGGCATATGGACCGTAGCCCTTATTTACCTGTGCAAAATCTGGTGCGGCGGTGAGAAATCCGTATAACTCGTCAACTCCGCTCCACGCAGGCGCACGGTCGGAGGGAGATATGTAGTACCAACCGAAGGTTTCAGTATAGTTCATCACTCCGCAACCTGCAAATATGCATTGCGAGACGAAATTCGTGCAGTTTCCGCCCTGACCCGTGAAATCTATGAACAGAGGGTTTCGTGAAAGTGCCCAACGTCGCGCGTATTCTACGGCACGGCGTCTGTCGTATGGAATAGGTAAAAGCATAAAGTATCCTCCGAAAAAGTATTCTTTACAGTATATGATACATTTTGCCAAAAGTAAACGTAGCAAAACAAAATACCGATATCAAAAAAAGAATAAAAAAATCTTGACACGGTCAGGCTTGTATGGTATAATAAATATGTTGAGGTGCTGACGGTAATGTGAATTGACACAGTGCACCGAGACGAAGAGGCAGTTGCCTTTTTTATAGCCGACCGTCTGGGCAGCTCCGAATATCGGGGGTGCTTTGTTTTTTTATAAGCCCCCGTCGGAGAAAATTTCAGAAAGGTTAGGGTAAAATTATGAAATTTGATGCATGGAGAGATTTTGTATCCGGAGATTGGTGCGAGCATATCAATGTTCGTGACTTCATCAACAAAAACTACACTCCTTACACCGGGAACGCGGATTTTCTCGCAGGACCCACGGCGCGTACGACGGCGCTCAATGAAAAGCTGAGGGAACTTCAGAAGCTCGAGCGCGAAAGAGGTGGAGTTCTGTCTATCGACACGAGCACGGTATCCTCGCTTTGTAACTACGCCGCAGGCTATATCGATAAGGATAACGAGATAATCGTGGGTCTTCAGACAGACGAGCCGCTGAAGCGCGGTGTAAATCCGTTCGGAGGCATCCGTATGGCGCGTAGCGCGTGCGAGTCTTACGGATATAAGCTCTCAGACAAGATAGAAGAATACTTTACCTACCGTACTACGCATAACGACGGCGTTTTCCGTGTCTACACGGACGAAATGAAGGCGGCAAGACATTGCGGACTTCTTACCGGTCTGCCCGATGCTTACGGCAGGGGAAGAATAATCGGAGATTACAGACGTATCGCTCTTTACGGCGTGGACGTGCTTATCGCGCATAAGGCGGAGGATAAAAAGGCTGTAGGAGAGCGGGACATGAACGCTGATAATATAAAGCTGCTCGAGGAGCTTTACAGCCAGATAGACTTTCTCAAGAAGCTTAAAAAGATGGCAGAGATCTACGGCTTTGACATAAGCCGTCCTGCACGGAACGCCCGCGAAGCTGTTCAGTGGACATATTTCGGCTATCTTGCGGCAAACAAGGAGCAGAATGGAGCGGCTATGTCGTTCGGTCGTTGCTCGACCTTTTTTGATATATACATCGAACGTGATATGAAGGAAGGCGTGCTTGACGAGTCAGGTGCGCAGGAGATAATTGATGACCTTGTTATCAAGCTGCGCGCGGCGCGTCATCTCCGTACGCCCGAATACAACGAGCTTTTCGGAGGAGACCCCATGTGGATCACCGAAAGTGTCGGCGGTATGGGTGAGAACCACAGCACGCTCGTAACAAAGAGCTCGTTCAGAATACTCAATACGCTATACACGCTCGGGGAAGCACCCGAGCCCAATCTCACGGTGCTTTGGAGTACTCACCTGCCGGATGGCTTCAAGCGTTTCTGCGCAAAGCTTTCGATAGATACTGACTCGATACAGTACGAGAACGATGATCTCATGAGAATATCCTATGGCGACGATTACGCTATCGCTTGCTGTGTATCCGCCATGAAGGTCGGAAAGCAGATGCAATTTTTCGGCGCGCGAACAAATCTTGCAAAGCTTTTGCTGCTTGCGCTGAACGGCGGCGTTGACAATATGTTCGGAACTCGGCTCGGTCCGCAGGAAGCGGTCATGGATGACGAGATATTGGACTATTCCAAGGTCAAGGCGCGATTTGACCGCTACCTCGTATGGCTGTGCAGACTTTACGTGAACACCATGAACTGCATACACTATATGCACGATAAATACGCATACGAAAAGACCCAGATGGCTCTTCACGACACAGACGTAAGTCGCCTGATGGCGTTCGGAGTTGCCGGACTTTCGGTTATCGTTGATTCGTTTTCTGCTATAAAATACGCAAAGGTAAGACCGATACGCAACGAAGAGGGAATTATCGTCGATTTCGAAACCGAAGGAGAATTCCCCAAGTACGGAAATGACGACGACAGAGCAGACGAGATCGCGCAGGATATTTTGCGCGAAGTTATAGAGGAGCTTAAGAAAACTCCCACATACAGAAACGCCGAGCACACGCTATCGGTGCTGACCATTACGTCGAACGTTGTTTACGGTAAGAAGACCGGCGCAACACCCGACGGCAGACGTGCCGGAGAGCCGTTTGCACCGGGCGCAAATCCCATGCACAACAGAGAGGAGAACGGAGCGCTTGCATCGCTCAACTCTGTTTCCAAGCTTCCGTACGCCTATGCGCGCGACGGAATTTCAAATACCTTCTCGATAGTTCCCGATGCACTCGGAAAGAGCGAGGAGCAGAGAGTTGACAATCTTGTAAACATTCTCGACGGATACTTCGGCAACAACGCTCATCATCTTAACGTAAATGTTATGAACCGCGAGCTTTTGATGAAGGCTTATGAGAACCCCGAGGCATATCCCAACCTTACCATCAGAGTTTCGGGATATGCGGTGAACTTCTGCAAGCTCTCACGCGAACAGCAAAAAGAAGTTATAATGAGAACCTTCCACGACCGTATGTGACAGGTAATTTATGCAAGGACGCATACATTCTTTTCAAAGTCTGGGGACGGTAGACGGCCCCGGTGTACGCGCGGTCGTATTTATGCAGGGCTGTCCGTTGAGATGTGCCTGCTGTCATAATCCCGATACGTGGGATACCCATGGCGGAAAGCTTGTCGACGCGCGTGATATCTTTAATAAAATATACCGACTTCGCTCATATTTCGGTAGCCGAGGCGGGGTCACGGTGTCCGGCGGAGAGCCGCTGCTTCAACCCGGGTTCGTCTCCGAGCTCTTCTCGCTTTGCCGTGCGTCGGGGATAAACTGCGCACTTGACACGAGCGGATGCGTTTGGAACGAACAGATAGAGCAGCTGCTTGAGCTTTGCGACCTCGTGATACTTGACTACAAATATACCGAAGAGCGTGACTATGAACAATACGTGGGAATGAAAAAGGAGAAGGTAGATCTTTTTCTTGACCGACTTGAAGTGCTCGGCAAAAGAACATGGATCCGGCAGGTGATCATTCCCGGACTCAATGACAGCGAGCGGTCGGCAGATAAGCTTTATTCTCTGTGCGAGAGATATTCGTGCATCGAAAGAACAGAGCTTTTGCCGTTTCGCAAGCTGTGTATTGAAAAATATCATTCAATGGGAATAAGATTTCCGCTCGAGGATACGCCCGAGGCATCGGAAATGCTTATACAAAAGCTGAGAAGACAGTAACCAAACCAAAGAGAGGGGGCAAGGATATGAGACTGCTTCATACGGGAGATCTGCATCTTGACAGTGCTTTTTGCGCGCACGGTAAGAAAAACGCCGAAAAGCAAAGAGAAGCGGGACGCGAGCTTTTAAACCGTATATTCGATTGCGCAAAGCAGGAAAACTGTGATATGATACTTATATCGGGTGACCTCTTTGACAGCCGTTTCATAACCCCCGAGAGCGCGGAGCTTTTCTGCCGCCTCGTGGAAAATACCGATATATCGGTCGTTCTCTCTCCGGGAAATCATGATTATTATACGGACGAGGGGTTTTACGGTAAGGTGCGCGCAAGGCTTGGCGACAAGCTGACTCTGTTTACCTCAAGCGAGCTTCAAATGTTTGAATTTGACGAGCTTCGCGTGCGAGTGTTCGGATATGCGTTCACAGCGCCCGTGCTTTCGGAAAGTCCGCTTTCAGATGCAAAAATGCCGGGGGATAACGGATATTTGAAGATATTTTGCGGACACGCGGACCTGTCCTCGCCTGTGTCGCGTTACGCTCCGATAACCTTGTCCGAATTGTCGGCATGTGGATTTGATTACGCCGCACTCGGTCATATACACAACCGCGAAGAGCGTGAGGACGCAGAGGGGCTCGTGCGCTACTGCGGCTTTGCCGAGGGGAGAAGCTTTGACGAGATCGGCGAGGGAGGCGTGTGGATAGTAGACCTTGAAGACGGCAAATGTAACTGCCGACGCCGAATTCTCTCTGAGCGCACATTTTTCACGGCAGATGCCGATATAAGTGAGGCATCCGACCAAAAAGCTCTGATGGAGCTTATTCGACGCGAGGCGCGCTTGTACGGCAACCATTGCGGTGCACATTTGCGACTATATCTTTGCGGACGTTGCGACGAGACAGCAGTGGCATACGCAGTTTCGCAAGCCGACGGAATAGCAGATGAGTGCGGTCTGGATTATCTCGAACTTATCGACGATACTTTGCCTTATATCGACGGAGAGTACCTTGAGCGGGATACGACGCTTCGCGGTGAGTTTTACAGAACTCTTTTGCCGAAGCTTACGAGCGATGACGCCGACGAGCGCAGACTTGCGATACGTGCTTTGCGTATCGGACTTGCGGCAATAGACGGAAAGAGTATTTTCGGCACGTCCGACAGAAACGGAGGCAGACCGTGAAAATATTGCAGCTGAATATAACCGAATTCGGATGTATCAAGGATAGGATCATTGAGCCGTCCGAGGAGCTCAACGTAATATACGGAGAAAACGAGTCGGGCAAGAGTACGGTGTTGCTTTTTATCAAGTTTATGCTCTACGGACTTACCCGACGCTCGTCGGCAAACAGCGAGCGCGAACGCTCGGTGAGCTGGAGCGGACACCGCGCGGCGGGAAGTATGACGTTCTCCAATAATAAAAAACGATACAGAATAGAGCGGAGCTTTACCGAGAACGGACGCGGCGGCAACGAGCGTTTGTCTATACTCTGCCTTGATGACGGATCGACGATAAATACCGATAAAGCGCTCGGAGAGTTTTTTTTCGGCGTGCCGCGAGAGGTGTTTGAGAGCAGTGCTTGCGTTGGACAGATGCGCTCTGCCGACATAAACGGAGATAAGGTCGCTTCAAGTATAGAGAATATGCTTTCGTCGGCTGACGAGTCGGTAGATACCGCAAAAATACTGAAAACTCTTGACGGTATACGCGTGGGATACAGGCACAAATCAAAGAGCGGCGGCAGTCTTTACGAGGACGAGCAGAAGATAAATCAGCTCCGCAACCGTATCGACAAGGCAAAGGACACCGCGCTGTCCTTGGACGTATGGGAGAAAAAGCTCGCACAGAGCAGACGCGACTATGAGATCGCAAAGCGTGAATTCGAGCAAAAGGATGCACTTTTGGGAGAGCTTAACAAAGTAAATCTTATCAAACGCTTCCAAAAGCTGCGTGACATGAAGAAAGAGCTTTTCGAAGCGCAGAGCGAAAAGAGCGACCTCGACGCGCGTCTTTCGGCAGATGGTTTTATTCCCGATAGGACACATCTTGCCGAACTTAGACTTTCGGCAAAGGCTTTGGCAGAAGCTCAAAACCTCTGCGAGACGAAAAAAGAGCAGAAGATGAATTCAAATATTGAAATGCCCGATGTTGCGGCTGTAGCTCTCGGTGAGGAGATAGAAGGACTCGGCGGAAAGTCTGCGATAATAGCAAGACTTGAATGTTTGCAAAAGACGGTCAAAACGCAAAATCTGATTTCTTCGTTTTCGCTTGCTGCAGCTGTTTTGCTTGCAACAGGAGGAGTGGCAGTTATATTGCTTTGGAGTCTTTTCGGATTGCTCGGTTTTATAGGTCTGCCGATATCCGCTTTCATTTCGGTACTCTGCATAAAGAAAAAAGGTCGCGCGAAGCGTGAAATCACCGAACTTTTGACACATTACGATGTCGGTGTGCAGTCGTTTGAAGAAAGGCTCGACTTCTGTCTTACACAGTTGAAGCTGTCAAGAGAGGCAGAGGTAAAGTCGGCGCGCCTTGATGCGGAGCTTGAGCAGGCGATGATCAATCTCGGCGATAAGCAAAGAACGCTCGAAGAGCTCATAGGACGAACGAAGAAGGGCGTGACGGCAAACATTGAGAATGCCGCAAACGAGTACAGACGCCTTGAGGCACTTATTTCCGAACGCGAGAAACTTGTTTCAAGAATAGATGAACTGACCGGGAGAATATCCGAGGAAGACAAAGAACTTTCGCATTACGACGAGGACGAGCTTCGCAGGAGTATTACCGTAAATATCGAAGAAGTAACGCAGTCGGCGATAGCAGAGGCCGAAAGAATACGCGGATTTTTGAGTGAAAAGGTGCGCGCTCTCTCGGCAAGAATATCGGGACTTGAAAGTACTGTGATCGGACTCCGCGCGACTTCAGAAGATCCTTTGCCGCTTTCGGACGAGCTTGCCGAGCTTGAAGCCGCGCACAAGGCTGACAGTGAGTTTTACGACGCACTGACGCTCGCGATGGATTCGATAGAAGCGGCGGCAAATGCCATGCGCGGGAGCGTTACTCCGCTTATAAGCAAACAGGCAAGCGAGCTTTTGGATAAGCTCTCGGGCGGTAAATATTCGTTGCTACGTACAACGGGCTCGCTGGGTGTGTCACTCGATAAGGATGGATACGCGATAAAGTCGGATTCACTCAGCTCGGGAACGCGCGATACGGCGTATCTTGCGCTCAGACTTGCTCTGTTTATGCGGATATACGATGGCGAGCTTCCACCGCTCATCCTTGACGAGTCGCTCTGCCAGCTCGACGACGTAAGAGCGGAGAGGGCACTGACGCTATTCAAGCGACTTGCGTGCGAGGGCGTGCAGATCCTGCTCTTTACTTCTCATTCGCGTGAGCGAAGAATACTTGATGACATCGGGGCAGAGTATAACTCCATCTTTCTGTAATATGGTCAAAATATACAATTACAGAGTGAAAAATTTGTAAAGGTTGCCTTTTGCAAATTTTTAAAAAATATGTTAAAATATATATAGAAAGATATGACATAGGTTTTTAGAGGAGGAGACATGTTTGAAGTCGGGACATATGTGAGCTACCGTTCGGAAGGCGTTTGCGTTATAGTTGATATACGCACAGAGTCATTTAACTCCCTCGGCAAGAGCGAGAAATTTTACATCCTTACACCGCTCAAGGATATGAATTCCACTTTGTACGTGCCGGTAAACAACGAGTTGCTTACTTCAAAAATGCAGCCCCTTCTTTCGGCGGACGAAATATCGGCACTTGCCGACGAGCTTCGGGACGCACGCATGGAGTGGATAAGCGACAGTCGTGCACGCAACGCGGCACTCAGAGTGATACTCGCGACGGGTGACAGGCGTGAGCTTATCGTGCTTGTCAATACCATAACCGACAGGATCGAGCGCTCTGCCGAGATAGGCAGAAAGATAACAGCGGGAGACGAAAACACGCTTAAAAGAGCCAAGAAGATGCTTTTTGACGAGTTTTCGACCACGACCGAGCTATCTACGGTCGAGGAGCTTATGGAAGTCATTTGCGGAAAACGCAGATGCGTGCCGAAAAATTCGGAATTGAAAAAATAACATACCTGCATGGCTGTTGCATTTGACGCGACAGCCACGTTTTTTTACAAAATTTTTAAAAGTACTTCCTTTTTGGATAAAAGTATGGTAATATATATGTGATAATAATTTTGACTGGAGGAATAATATGTCAAATTTAAGAAAAGATATGAACCCCGAATTTATGTGGGATTTTACACATATTTTCGAGAGCCGTGAGGCCTGGGAGGCGGCTTATGAACAGGCAAGTGCCGAGGTGGAAAAGATTTACTCGGTACAGGGAACACTTTGCAACTCGGCGGCTGACCTTGAAAAGGGACTTGATTTGATCTTTTCAGCCGCACAGAAGGTTGAGCGAGTATATCTTTACGCTTCGCTTCATAAAAACGGAGACAACGGAGACCCCGAATACCAGCAGATGGAGGGAAGAGCGGTAAACCTTTACGTTGCTTTCAGTACGGCAATATCCTTTATGGAGCCGGAAATACTTGCCGCTGATGAGCAAAAGATAAGAGAATACCTTGATATCGATGTTCTTAAAAAATATCGCCATAATTTCGAGGACATACTTCGTGCGCGCGAGCATATGCTTTCGGGAGAGCAGGAAAAGATGCTCGCAATGCTTTCGGACGTATCGGGAAACTGCCGTAATATATTCGATATGCTGGAGAGCGTTGATATGACCTTCCCGAGCATTACAGACGAGAACGGCGAAGAAGTAACGCTCACGCACGGTAACTTCGGTGTCTACCGCGAGAGCAGTAACGCACGCGTGAGAAAGGAAGCGTTTGAGAAGTATTTCGGCGAGTTCAAAAAGTATATCAACACATTTTCCGCAATATACGCGGGTTCTGTAAAGACCGATACGTATTTTTCAAGGGTGCGCGGATATAAGGACCCTTGCGAGGCGGCTCTTTTCTCGGGTAATGTTCCGGTTTCTGTATATGACAGTCTTTGCGAGGCGGTTCACGACGGTCTGCCTACGATGAAAAAGTATCTTGAGCTTCGCAAGAGGGCTCTCGGACTTGACGAGCTTCATATGTACGACCTCTATTGCCCCATAGTTGAGAATATTGAAATGAAGGTCAGCTTTGAGGAGGCAAAGGAGCTGGTCAAAAAGGCAACTCTACCCCTCGGCGAGGACTACCGTAAGCTGCTTGACAAGGCGTATAGTGAGCATTGGATAGACGTTTACGAAAATAAGGGTAAGACTACCGGTGCTTTCTCCTGTGGAGTTTTCGGCGTTCACCCGTATGTCCTTCTCAACTATACCGATACGCTTGACGATGCTTTCACTCTCGCACATGAGCTCGGACACGCAATGCACTCGTATTTTTCGGATACTGCTCAGGATTATGTAAATCACGGATACCGTATCATGGTCGCAGAGGTCGCATCGACCGTCAACGAGGTGCTTCTTACAAAGTATCTGCTCAGCGTTGAGACAGATAAGAAGCGTCGCGCGTATATACTCAATCACTTCCTTGAAGGCTTCCGAACCACGGTATTCCGTCAGACACTCTTTGCGGAGTTCGAACGTCGCGCGCACGATATGTATATGGCGGGTCAGCCGCTTACGGCACAGACGCTCAATTCGCTTTACAGAGAACTTAACGAGCTTTACTACGACGGAACGGTCATAGATGAGCTTCAGGATATCGAATGGGCGAGAATACCTCATTTTTACAATGCATTCTACGTTTATCAGTACGCTACCGGATTCAGCTCGGCGGTCGCTATAGCAAGCCGTATATTTGAGACCGGGGATGCAAGTGCGTATCTTGAATTTCTGAAGACCGGAGGCAGTGACTATCCGCTTGAGGAGCTCAAGATAGCGGGAGTCGACCTGTGTGAGCCCGATACCGTCAGAAACGCCATGAAGATGTTTGCCGATTCTCTTGCAGAATTTGAAGAGCTTCTTGCACAGCTCTGATAAAACAAAAACGGAACTGAGTGTGTTCTGAATTTTGTTTTTTGCCTGAGTTATTATCTCTGAGATTTTCGGCAATAATAAGAAAGAAATTTTGAATGAATGACTTGACAGAGAGCCGCGGAGCTGATATAATAGCTACCGGATACAGTCATCGGAGGACGTAAAAATGCTGTTTTTTTATGTTAGACACGGGGACCCTACATACGATCCTAACGCACTGACTCCGCTCGGAGAGCGGCAGGCAGAGGCGGTCGCAAGGCGCTTGGCAATGCACGGCATCGACAGAATATTTGCTTCGACTTCGAACAGGGCTATACAGACCGCTCAGCCTACCTGTGAGATACTCAAAAAAGAGATGACTCTGCTCGACTTTGCCAACGAGGATCACGCATGGTTCGAGCTTGCAGTTGTTGACGGCGGCAAACGCTCGTGGATGTTCCATAACAATAGGTTCGTACAGCTTTTTACCGAAAAGAGCATAAGAGATCTCGGCGACAGGTGGTATGAGCACCCCGAGCTTGCACAGTACGGCTTAAAAAAGGGAATTGACCGTATCTACAACGAGACCGACAAATTTTTTGCAGAGCTCGGCTATGAGCACGACCGGTACACCGGTAAGTACAGAGTTACAAAGCCGGACAATAAAGAGCGAGTCGCGCTGTTTGCACACCAGGGCTTCGGTATTGCCTTTTTGAGTTGTGTGCTTGATATCCCGTATCCCATGATAGCAAATCATTTTGATATGTGCCATACCGGTGTTACGGTCATAGAGTTCGCCGACCGCGGCGGTTACGCCGTACCAAAGGTGCTTACGCTTTCATCGGATTCGCATATCTACAGAGACGGACTCCCGACAAATTACAACAATTACATAAGATTTTAATTAAATAACAAAAGGAGAAGAAAAAATGAGCAAGTACGACGGAACAAAGACACAAAAAAATCTCGAAGCTGCTTTTGCAGGCGAGTCCGAGGCGAGAAACAAATACACATATTTTGCTTCGGTTGCCAAAAAGGAAGGTTATGAGCAGATAGCTGCGCTTTTCCTCAAGACCGCTGAGAACGAAAAAGAGCACGCAAAGCTTTGGTTCAAGGAGCTTGAAGGTATCGGAAATACCGCGCAAAATCTTGCGGCGGCTGCATCGGGCGAGAACTACGAGTGGACCGATATGTATGCGGAATTTGCAAAGACAGCAGAGGAAGAGGGATTCACTGAGCTTGCGACACGCTTCAGACTTGTTGCCGCTATTGAAAAGCAACACGAGGAGAGATATCGTGCGCTTCTTCACAACGTGGAGACTGCAGAGGTATTCAAGAAGAGCGAGGTCAAGGTTTGGGAATGCCGTAACTGCGGACATATAGTTGTCGGCACCGAGGCACCCCAGGTATGCCCCACCTGCAAGCATCCCCAGAGTTATTTCGAGATTCACGAAGAAAATTATTGATAAAATTGCTGCTACTAAAAAATGCTGTGAGCCGAGGCTTACAGCATTTTTTATGGCTCTTTGTCAATAGTTGGGGTTAAAAAAATCTGACGAAAAGATAA
>CAYQEY010000043.1:0-15855 GCA_964416635.1 uncultured Lachnospiraceae bacterium
GGCTTATCCAAGAGCATAAAGCCGTCATAATCAAGACCGAGCGTTGTCTTAAAGCCGTCTTTTATCGACTTTTCGTCGAAATTACCTTCTGCATACTGCTTTATAGCGTAGAGCGAGGGCAACAAGGAATAAAAGGAACATTCCGCACCGTTATCTCCCCACATGGTTATCAGAACGTCTTTGATCCCGTGGTTTGCAACGCTTTCAATTGCGGGACGCATTGTGTGAAGTGTGAATTCGTTGCAGGGGGCAAAGCCTCTCCAGGACCAAGCTCCGCCTGCGAACCAGATCTTTTTACCGAAATCCAGGTGAGCTTCTATCAGTCTGTTATAATCATTTATGTCCTCGTGGTAATAATCCCAATAAACAAGCTCTACTCCCTCGGGGACAAGGTCGAATATTTTTTTATCCAGCTCCTTGTCGGCGTAATAATCACCGCCGTTTGCCAGCCTGAAGAACATATCGCTCCACATATGGGGTGTAAAGCCGTATTTCTTTGCTATCTCAAGCACTTTTGACAAATGTCTTGCGAGAAGCTCAAATCTGTTTTCAAATCCGTGTTTGTCAAGGTACTTTCCAAGTCCGACCATATGAGCTTCGTCCATACCTATATTTACATTTCTTGATGTAAAATTATCAGCCAATGTCCTGAATATGTTTTCAATCAGCTCATAGGTCCTCGGCTCGTCAATGAGAAGAATATCGTTTGTATCCACAATGTTTCCGTACTGCGGCAATTTAACAAGATTTGTAAAGTGAGCAAGTGTTTGTACACAAGGGATAAGCTCAATACCGTGCGCCTTTGCATACGCGTCTATTGACTTGATTTCCTCTGCGGAATATGCTCCCCTCATATATCCGAAATACGGCTCGTTCTCTACCTTATAGGTGTCCTCGGTGTAGAGCTCAAGCGTATTGTAGCCCATTTTTTCAAGGCAATCGATGAATTTCATTACCTGCTCGGGTTTCATAACCGCGTTTCGCGAACAGTCAAGCATTACGCCAAAATGGTCATATTTATTCATATTTACCTCCCAAAAGTCCTTGTAGAAATCATTTCTTTCTTACAGTAATATTATACATGGCAAATACACCTTTGTAAAGTCTTAATATTGACAAATAATAGCACAATATTGATAAAAAATAGTATAATATTGACTAAAATGGAAGGAATGATATGAAGCGTTTATCAATAAGTCGGGGGCGGCTTGTCAGCAAAGGGCAATATCCCGATATACGGTTTTATTGACCTTCGACGTCAAGCACTCTCCCACCGTTTTCCCTGCAATATCCGGTTATCTTCTCGTCGTCTCCAACCCCTACAAAGTCAACTCGTGCAAGCTTTGCGGCGACAAGACCGTGATATCGCATCGAATATACTCTCTCACATCGCTCCAATATCATCACGAGGTCGTCAAAGCATATTCCGCTAAGCATCTTCGCTTCGAGAGCCTCGCACAGCTCCCGACATATTTTTGCATCCTCAAGCTCGTGCATGGGAATGACCAGTATCCGGATCTGCTCCGTCCGTGCCCTTGCAAGCTCGCTTACAAGGGTCGATATGATAGTATTGTTTCGACATATTCGCGGCATTACCGCTATAAATCTGACGCACGCCTTTCCGAAAGCACGGCTCAGCAGATAGTCGGCTCTTTCCCGTGTTGAATAGGATGTGCATTTGGCTTCTGCAAGGTCCTTTTCGAGCACTGCTCTTGAGTTGCCCGCCAAACATCTTGTGATCGCGTATGAGCGCGTGTCGCGCATACCGAGAAAGTCGCAACAGCCGAGGGCTTTTTTCAGCATATACCTGAAAAGGAACCTGTCGGTCTGTCCGATACCGTTGCCCCACAGAATACACTCATGTCCGAACATCCTCGCCAGCATCAAAAGAGAGCTGTAGTAGATCATGGAGCGGAGGCTGGTATTGCACTGCAGGAGCGTGCCGCCCCCGAATATAAGCCTGCGGCAGATCCTGATCTCGCGAAGCAGTGCAATCGGTGAGCTGCGCTTTGCACACTCTATGCCGAAGCGCACGCTGTCCTTCCTGCCGCTCTTGGTCAAGGCGCGAACGCAGGGATCCGGGAATTCGCGCTCGGCGCGCTCGATCGCCGCCCTGAGCAAAATGTCGTCTCCGACGTTGCCGAACCCGTAATATCCGCAAAGAAGGCTCACCTCGCCTTTTGGATCACGCTTCCGTAGCGCCATGCGGTAAAAATCCTCGGCCTTTTTTACGCTACCCTCAGCCGAGCAATTCTTTAAGAGCGCCTCGCGCACCTTCTCACAGTCTCGATTGCAGGCGTATCTGCCGCGCAGGAGAAGCTTTGCTATGGCTTCATACAAAAGCTCACCGCACGCCGACACCTCACCTCGGGCGCAAAAATTCGATGCGAGTGCCCGATTGAAATTATCCTCGTCAAGTACACCGAAAAAGCCCTCGTCTCCGCACAGAATCACGGGGACAGAACACAGCCCCGCCTCGATAGCAGCGCGTGATACACCGACGAAAATATCACATTTTTGCATAAATTCGGGTACGTCGTTTATCATTCCGATGCACCTTACACACTCCCGCCCGATCTCGTCGTTTGCACTCGCCGAATGTGCCGAGAGCGCGGAAAGAGCCTCGCCCGCGCCGCCGATGATAATTTCGATATCGGGTTCGAGCCGGCACAGACGCGGTGCAATATCGCATAGCAGATGAGCGCCAAGAGAGCAATCTCCGTCAAGACGGCTTAAAAAACCTATCCTCGTGCACCTGTTTATATTCTTTCGGATGGGGTAAAAGCGCTTTTCGTCCACTCCGTTCGGAATGACGGTTATATTTTCGGGTGGCACGCCGTATTCCTCGACGAGGTACTGCTTGAGATCCTCACTGACCGCGACCGTCCTCTGCCCCCAGCGCGAAAAACGGCGTCGAAGGCGAGTTAATCTGAAGCGTGCGTGTACCGTGCTTACAAAGCAGACGTCATAGCGGCGAGCAATGTCGCTGACGAGAGTGGAAGCAAGCCTTGCGTGTGAGTGAACTATATCAAATCCGCCGGATCTCAGCATTTTCTTGAGCCTGCGTCGGCATGATATCATATCGTTCGGCGAAAGTGAGCCGAGCGGCATTTTTTCATGTGCTATTCCACTTGCAAGCACTTCCTCTGTCAAGGCTCCGCCGTTTGATGCGATGCATACGCTGTGTCCGCGGAGCACGAGCGAAGACGCAAGCGTGAGCACGTGCGTCTCGGCACCGCCTCGCTCCATTTTATCAATGAGCATGAGTATCTTCATTTTCTCCTCCGCTTTTTTCTGGATTATTGCACAAATTAGGCAATGCAAAACGCAAAATCATAAAATATACTTGAAAAAAAGAGGATTTTATGATACACTAATCCCAAAGTAAAACAGTCAAAGGAAAGGAGGACGATATGCTCGCTTTTTATGAAAATAACGTATCGACGCTTTATTGCCGCAATATAAAAGGACATACGCTTGAATGTGCCCTGCATCTGCATTACAATATCGAGGTAGCCTTTATATACGACGGCGAGACATATGTCTCGGTCGACAACGCGCCCACGGACATTGCGCGCGGCGGTGACGTTATACTCGTCTTTCCAAATCAGATGCACGGTTTTTCAACAAAAAAGAACGAACGTCATATACTTATTGTCGTCGATCCTGCAACCCTTCCCGAGTTTTCAAACCTTTTTATAGAATATCTTCCGCGCGAAAATATAATCAAGGGTGCCGCAAACGACAAGGAGCTCCGCTCGCTTGTTGAAAAGATATCCGAGATCTTCTCAAAGGACGACCGACCCTATAAGGATATTATATTGCACGGATATCTGCTTGCCTTTTTCGGCAGACTTTTTGATATGACGAGCTTTAAGAAGATAAATGCAGAGGATATACACGCCATCGGAAGCGTGATGAACTACTGCATTGCACATTACGCCGAGGATCTCTCGCTTGACGTGCTGGAAAAAGATCTGCATATAAACAAATATTATATTTCGCACATTATGAATCAGAAGCTCAATATGGGATTTAACGATTATATAAACTCCATACGTGTATCGAATGCCTGCAGAAGGCTGACCGAGAGCAGTATGTCGATATCCGAGATCAGCGAGGCTGTGGGCTTTAATACCGTGCGTACCTTTAACCGCGCCTTCGCAAAACACGTCGGAATGTCGCCTCGCGATTACAGAAATAAAAGCTTTTCCGTTGTCGATGAGGTGGAGTAGTTATGCTTGAAATTCTTTATTTCGACAAATACATAGCAGTGTGCCGCAAGCCTGCAGGACTATTGTGCGAGGGCGATGGGAAAGATTCGTTGCCGACTCTTCTGAGATCCGAGCTTTGCGCACGGGGCGTTCGGGATGCGCAGGTCTTTACTGTGCACCGACTTGACCGAGAGACATCGGGAATAGTCGTTTATGCACTGACCTCGCAAGCGGCAGCCGAGCTGTCGGCTCAGATAGTCGGTGGAAAATGGAGAAAAATATATAACGCGTGGCTGTGGGGAGCGCCGAAGGAGGACAGTGCAAACCTGAGGGACCTGCTTTATTACGATCGCAAGCGTTCGAAATCCTATGTTGTTGACAGAGAGCGCAAGGGCGTTAAGGCGGCATCTCTCGACTACAGAGTTATCGGAGGATCGGACGACAAAAAGAAAACGCTTATCGAGATAGAATTGCATACGGGAAGAACGCATCAGATAAGAGTTCAGTTTGCCTCACGCGGACTTCCGCTGTGCGGCGACAGACGTTACGGAGCACCGCCCGAATCGGGGACTCGACTCGCCCTTGCCGCAATCGAACTCTCCTTTTTGCATCCGAAAACTCATGAGCAGATGATCTTTAAGATCGATGCGGATATTTAGATTTTTACACCTGCAAACTGTTTTTAAGAAAATCTTTTTTAACAGTAAAAAAACACTTGCATACCGCTTTGGGCTATGCAAGTGTTTTCTGTTAAATTGTTACGAAATAATTAAAAAAATATAATTCTAAAAGCAGCCCGGGATACAAAACAATTAAAGCCGGTCTATGCTTATTTCCTCTGCAGGAGAACCGTAACAACGGTGCCGTCGAGGTCGATAGTGCCTGTGTATTCTACGTTTGCGGGGACTTCGAATGTAGCGAGCAGATCTGTTTCGAGCTGAGTCTGCTTCTCTGCGATAATGCTCTTAACGAGCTCGGAGTCTGTTTCGAAAGCGATATAGATCCTATCGCTTACGTCGAAGCCTGCGGCTTTACGGAATACCTGACACTGACGAACGATGTCGCGGAGAACTCCCGCCCTTGCAAGCTCGTCGGATATAGTGGTATCAAGAGCTACGAACTCGCCGTTATTTGCGTAAATTGCGATGTTATCGAGCGGCTTTGAGTTGAGAGTGAACACGTCGGGCTCTACCTCAAGCCCGAGAGCCTCAAGGACAACGTTCTGACCTGCCTTGACAGCGTTCGAAAGCTTCTGCTGAGTATCGGCGTCAAGCTCGGAAAGGTAGGCCTTGACTTCGTTTGCACGGTTCTTGAGAACTCTTCCCGCAACCTTGAAATTGACCGTGAGGAAGTTGGATTCAAGCGCCGAGGTATCCTCAAGCTGTTTGATCTCTGTGATGTTCATTTCGCTCATGATGACCGCACCGAAGGTCTCGATGGCGTTTGCGTTGCTTTCATTTGCCGATACGAACATAGTCGAGAGCGGCTGACGTATCTTGATCTGCTTTTCATTGCGGAGCTTAAGTCCGAGCGAGATCATGTCTCTTGCTCTTTCAACGTCGGCGAGGATACGGTCGTCGTTGATGTCGAGTCTCGGGTCAACGCTCGGATAGTCGGAAAGAAATACCGACTCGGCAGGCTCATCCGAGTATCTCTTGATGAATCTTTGCCATGTTTCCTCGGTTATAAAGGGAATTATGGGAGCCATAATTCCGGTGATGGACTTAATTGCATAGAAGAGGACTGCATATGCATTCTGCTTGTCCTCGCTGTTCTCGGTCGACCAGAAGCGGCCGCGGTTCACGCGGATATAGAAATTGGATATATCATTTACGAAGCTCTCAAAGAGCATTACCACATCACGAGTTGTGTAGTCGCTCATAAATTTATTCGCTTCGGTGATGAACTTGTTTGTGCGAATAAGCAACCACCGGTCGATGGGGCAGAGCCTTCCGGGGTCGAGCTTCGAGAGGTCGACCTTGGTGTCGTCGATATCCGCATAGGTTGCAAAGAAGGTCTCGAGGTTCCAGTATGCAAGAAGCTTTCTCTTTGCCTCGTCACCGAGCGTGTATCCGAAGCGGACGTCGTTGGACGTGGAAGAAGAAGCGAAGATATAGCGCGATGCGTCAGCGCCGATAATGTCTGCTGCCTCGTCAAAGCGGATCATAAACCCGGTCTTGGAGAAGCGGCTTCCGTCCTCCGAAACGACCATTCCGTGCGTACTTACTCGCTCGTAAGGCGGCTCGTCAACGAGGACCGTACTCATAAAGAGCATGGAGTAGAACCACAGACGGATCTGCTCTTTCATTTCGAGAACGTGCTCAGCGGGGAAATACTGTTTCCAATATTCCTTGTCGGTGAGGTATTTAAGGGTTGAGAAGGGAACGATACCTGCGTCAAGCCATACGTCTCCGACCTGTGTTACACGTTCGACCTCTGCCCGGCACTTCGGGCAACGGATCTTTACCTCGTCTATCCACGGGCGGTGCAGGTGAGGAATAGCATCAACCTTTGATTTGTCAACTGCAAGCTCGTAAAGCTCGTCCTTGGAGCCGACGACGGTCAGCTCGCCGCAGGAGCAGAGATAAAATGGGAGAGGAAGACCGTAGAAACGCTTACGCGAGATGTTCCAATCCGACATATTCTCGAGCCAGTCGAGCATTCTCTTACCCTGATATGCAGGTTCCCAACGGACCTTTTTTGCGTTTGCGATAAGACGGGGACGGAGCTCGTCAACCGCGATAGCCCACTCCTTGCCCAAACGGAAGATGATCTCTTTTTTACATCTCCAGCAAATGGGATAGCTGTGCTTATATTTATGTGTGTAGAAGAGCTTACCGCGCTTCTTGAGCTCGTCGAATACGATCTGACGGCAATCCTGTGCGTCAAGACCCGAAAGGAAGCTGAATCCATCGTAGAATATACCGTATTCGTCGACGGGAATGATCTTGGGCAGACCGATCGATTCGCCGAGGGCAAAGTCTTCGGCACCGCATCCGGGAGCGATGTGAACGACGCCGCAACCCTCGTTGTCGGCTACCTCGTCCCAAAGAACTATCTTATGAATGAAATCCTGCTCGGCGATCTCGGGGAAGCAGGTCTCGTATTCAAGTCCTTCGAGATCCGTACCCTTAAAGGTATCAAGCAGTTCAACGCCTTCCCTGCCCTCAAACTTCTGCTTGTAGTAGTTGAGAGAGGTGACGTAGTTATGCTCTTCACCCTCGACGTGCAGACGAACATAGGTCATCTCGGGGTTTACCGCGAGAGCCACGTTTGCCGACAGAGTCCAGGGAGTCGTGGTCCAGACGAGGATATAATCGTTCGTGTTCTTGATGGGGAGCTTGAAGAATACAGCCTCATGTTCGATCTCCTTGTAGGAGCCTGTCATCTCGTGCTCGGAGAGCGAGGTACCGCAACGCGAGCACCAGGGCATGGGCTTATACACCTGACGTATCCAGCCGTTCTCGTGGCATTTTTTGAGAAACGTCCAAATACCCTGAATATTCTCGTCGGTGTAGGTGTAGTAAGAGTTGTCCCAATCCATCCACTGACCGAGACGGATGGACTGCTCGGTGATAACGCCCGAGAACTTTTTGACTCGCTCGATACATTTTTCGGTAAACTTATCAAGACCGTAAGCCTCGATGTCGTGCTTGGTCTTAAATCCAAGCTCCTTTTCGACCTCGACCTCTACCCAAAGGCCCTGAGAGTCAAAGCCGTTGCGGTAGTGCGTGTCGCGGCCCTTCATCGCGTTGTACTTGATAAAGGTGTCCTTGAGCGTGCGTCCCCAGACGTGATGGATACCCATGGGGTTGTTTGCAGTGATGGGACCGTCAATGAAACGGTATTTCGGGCCGTTTGCGTTCTTGGCCTTGAGCTTTTGGAAGCAATCGTTTTCTTTCCAGAAGCTGATGATTTCTTTCTCATTTTCAACAAAGGAATACTTTGTGTCAAACTTATCCTGCATAGCGTGATCTGTCCTTTCCTTTTTGACATACTTTCACATTTTATAGATAACACAGTATACCACAGTTTTTTAAAAAAGTCAAGGGGCGGTACTTCTTTTTATGCTTTATGCTGCTCTTTTTTATGATTTTATGCAGGAAACGGCATTTCTTCACAATGCGTCGGCATTTTAATTGTGATAATAACTCAGCCGCTGAAATTTATTGCGGTATGTTATTGCTTTGCGGTAAAGCGATATACCATATCCTTGATTGGGATTTCTCTCATTTAGGGTCATAGCATTTAACGTATACACAACTCATGAAAATATATTATTGGATCGTATTGACTTTTGTCTTTCATTATGTTAAAATGACGTTGACCTTGATTTTATCTGAAAAGGAGTCTTAAACTATGAAAATATTGAAAAGCGGGATAGTTTACAGAGCTACCGAGGGTCCCTGCCGTTATCAGGCATGGCCTTCCCTGTGCAAAGACGAGGATGATGTTCTTTACGCTGTATGGTCCGGAAACCGATCCTCGCATGTCTGTCCTTTCGGCAAAGATCTGATGTCTGTAAGCCGCGACGGCGGCGAGAGCTGGAGCGTGCCGAGCATTATCAACGACACGTGGCTTGACGACCGCGATGCGGGAATTACCTATCTCGGGAACGGCAAAATGATCCTTTCGTGGTTCAACCATCCCGCCGAAATATACAGAACTATATGGAAGAATTGGATAGTAGGCGATGCAGAGGACAGGTTTAAGCCTCTGGTCGAGGGATTTTTGAAAGCATACGAAGTATACACGCCCGAGCAGGACAGAGCGGGATCGTTTATAAAGATCTCCGAAGACTACGGCAGTAGCTGGGGAGACCCCATCAAGACGGCGGTCTCGGCCCCTCACGGACCCGTCAGGACCGTGAGCGGAAGATTGCTCTATGTCGGACGCGAGTTCCCCGGACGCACAAGCAGATATACGCAGAATACGAATGACCCCGACGACGTGGTACCTGTCGAGGACAGAAACGCTATCTTCCTTTATGAGAGCCTTGACGAGGGCAAAAGCTGGGAATACGTTTCCAAGCTCCCGTGGCTTGAAAACGACAACAATCAAAGTCTGTGCGAGCCGCACCTTGTGGAAATGCCCGACGGTGAGATAATTGCCGCCACCCGAGCACACGACGACCCTGTATACGACCATTTTTCCATATATTTTACCTCGTCGAGAGACGGCGGCAAGAGCTGGAGCGATCTTTGGAGCTTTGGGAAGATCGGTTCTCCCCCTCATCTGCTTTTGCGCAAGGACGGATCTGTAGTCGTGACCTACGGCAGGCGCTCAGCTCCATTCGGTATCCGCGCGGTGGTCAGCTACGACGCCTGCAGGACGTTCAGTGAGGAATATATCCTTTCGGATGCGCGCAACGGCGACCTCGGATATCCCGCAACCGAAGAGCTTTCCGACGGCTCGCTCGTGACCGTTTACTATCAGCCATACGGCGACGACATCCGCACTTCGATACTGTATACCAAATGGAAAATTTGAGAATGGAAAAGAAGCTTAAAGTAATAAAGACCACGCTTGATATAGGCCTTGGACACACTGTCAGGTTTCTGCATATCACGGATACGCACATCGCACTTGATGACCCGGGTAAAGAGAGCTGTCGCTATAAGTGCTTTGACAATGACTTTGAAAATTGCTCGGTTGAGTATTTTCACTTGGCGTGCAAATACGCAAAAGAAAACGGACTTGTGATGCTCAATACCGGAGATTTTCTCGACTTTCTCTCACAGAGAAATTTTGAGTTTGCCGACAGATATCTCATGCCTACAGATACGATATATGCGGCGGGCAACCACGATTTTTGCCACAGAGTGGGATATGCCAAGGAGGATTACGAATACAAGTGGGAGCATATAAGGTATTCTGCTCCGCATCTGCCCAACAATCTGTATTTTTACTCGCGGATAATAAGCGGCGTCAACTTCGTAACGCTCGATAACTCATATTATCTTATGACCGACGGACAGACAGAACTGCTCAAGGCAGAGGCGGCCCGCGGATATCCCATAGTGCTCGGAGTTCACAATCCTTTCTTCAATGAAGCACAGGCAAAACAGATAATTTCAAACGGCAATGCCTGTGCATACGTTGTGGGAGCGCCTCGGGAGTATCTCGATAAATACCCTCCTGACAGAAAGGCTCAGCAGACTCCGGATGCTCCTACGCTCCGTGCGATAGAGTATATCCATTCCGAGCCGATGATAAAAGCAGTCATCGCAGGTCATACGCATATCAACTTCGAAGAAAAATTTCCAAACGGCGTTCCGCAGATCACAACTGCCGGAAGCTACGGCGGATACGTCAGAGAGATCACTTTGATATAGTTATTTTTTCTGCCTTTCCTTCGGGAAAGGCAGAAAAAATTTATAATGGGCCTGTTTTTTTAATATTATCCCCTCTTAGCAAGATATTCGTCGCGGGCGAGGTCTGCAACGCCCATCCTCTTGATCTTTCGCGAAGAATTTTTCGGAAATTCTTCGTTGCGCAGGATGGTCATATGGATTCGCTTGTAGCTCTGAACGATGGTGTTTACATCGTCGACTGCGGCACATATCTGCTCGTAAACAGCCGACTCGGTCGCATCTGCTCCGAGGGCTTCCTTTGCGTATACATAATCGGGATAAACTATGGCTACAATATCGTAGTCTTTTTTCTTTTCGTTCATATATCCGACCACGACGCACTCCGAGACGTAATTGCTTCTCATGAGGTAGGTCTCAAGCTCCTCGGGGAAGATGTTCTTTCCGTTTGCGGTAACTATGATATTTTTCTTGCGCCCCGTTATCATAAGATATCCGTCATCGTCGATATATCCGAGGTCACCCGTGTAGAGCCATCCGTTCTTTTTGACCTGCGCGGTCTCCTCGGGCATCTTGTAATATCCGAGCATTACGTTATCTCCGCGATAGCATATCTCACCTATTCCCTCACTGTCGGGGCTGACGATCTTAAGCTCGCCGCCCGGAAGAACAACGCCTGCCGAGCTGTCCTTGGGGGCAGTGTCGGGGTTTACTGCCGCCAAAGGTCCGCATTCGGTCAGACCGTAGCCCTGTATTACATTGAATCCGAAATCGCGCAGACCTCGGAGCACCTCGGGGTCTATCGGAGCACCGCCCGATACGAGAAGGTTGAGCTTTCCGCCCAATGACTCGTGTATTTCTGCAAATATTTTGCGTTTTGCCGCCATTCTTGCCGCTTCGGGTCTTATGGCATTGGTCGACTTGATGATTTTTCTTACTTTGTCTTCGATCCCCTTTTTGCGTATATTTACCCACATCTTGTTGTACATTGTTTCAAGAAGGAGAGGCACGCAGATCATCTTAGTCGGGTGGATCTCTCTCATATTCTTCATAATATAGCGAACACCTTCGGAATGAGCGATCGAAGCACCGCGACTTATGGGGTAGATAAAGCCCACAGTACATTCGTAAACGTGGTGCAAAGGCAGGACAGAAAGAGCGACATCATTTTCATTTATGGCTACCAGCTTTGCTATGTTTTCAAGATTGCAACAGAGATTTCTCTGCGACAGCATAACACCCTTTGAAACCCCGGTGGTTCCGGATGTAAAGAGAAGAACAGCCATTTCGTCGATGTCTATTGAACGGTTGTCGTAGGTCTCGAAATCCTCCTCAGAGCAAACGTCTTCGCGTGCGCAGATGTCGGCTATGTCTTCAAATGAGTACTTCTGAAGTCTTTTTCCGATGAGGAGAACTTTTTCCTCACACTTTTTTGAATAAATAACAGCAGATGCTCCCGATACCCGCGCGATGTTTGCAAGTTCTTCGGCGGGGATCTCCTTGTCTACGGGAACTACAACACCGAGACCGCAGACGATCGCCATGTAGGAAACGCACCAAGTGTAGCAGTTCTCGCCAATAACGATTATTTTTTTGCCTTCGAGCCCTCGGCGTATGAGAGCGGCGCCGAGCGTTCTCACGTCACGATAAAACTTGGCATAGGTAATGGGTTTATATTCTCCGTCTGCTCTCTCATAAAACAAAGGTCTTTTTGCGTGGGTAGTTGAGCTTTTTTGAAGCATTTCACGAAGATCATGAAAATGTTCACTCTTGTAAAGCTTGTAATTTTTCATAATAATAAAATTGCCTTTCCGAGCAAATAAAATCTTTATTTTTGTTCTGATTTTGCTCATTCTTGCATATTATAACATCAATTTGTGAATTGCGTGTGAATTTTGTCAAAAAAACGTTGAGCGCTCAACCTGATTTTTAAAAATATTCCGAAAATTTGTTGAGTTGTCAACAAAAAGTTATGCTTATTTACCATCTATTAACGAAAACTTATTGCCTCAGTTTTTTTCAAAAAGGTACGCCTATGTCCCGCGCGTCCGATCGGAAGCATTGATGGAATGAGTTGAGGTTGTAATCAATACGAACAAATTGATCGGTATTGATGAGTATTGATATAAACAGCTTTTGATTTTTGATATTTTTTAAAATTTTGGCAACGTCTTACTGAACTTCCGAAAAAAATCGACACAAGGGACAGATTTTTTTCAAAATCCTCTTTACTTATTGAGGGTTTTGTGGTATCATATTGGGTGGAGAAAAATTATTTTTCAATAATATTAAAAAACAAATACGGAGGAAAACCATCATGGCTATTGAAAGAAAGAAACAATCCATGGACGGTAATACCGCTGCCGCGCACGTGTCGTACGCGTTCACAGAGGTTGCCGCAATTTACCCCATTACACCTTCGTCAGTAATGGCAGAGCTTACAGATGCTTGGTCCGCTAACGGTCTCAAGAACATTATGGGCGAAAGAGTTAAGGTTATGGAAATGCAGTCCGAGGCAGGTGCAGCCGGAACAGTTCACGGCTCGCTCGCAGCAGGTGCTCTTACCACTACCTACACCGCTTCTCAGGGTCTTCTCCTGATGATCCCCAACATGTACAAGATCGCAGGCGAGCTTCTTCCCTGTGTAATTCACGTTTCCGCACGTTGCGTAGCTTCGCACGCGCTCAACATCTTCGGAGATCACTCCGACGTTTACGCTTGCCGTCAGACAGGCTTTGCAATGTTGGCTGAGACAAACGCTCAGGAAGTTATGGATCTCGGTGCAGTTGCACACCTTTCAACTATCAAGGGCAGAGTTCCTTTCATCAATTTCTTTGACGGATTCCGTACCTCTCATGAGATCTCCAAAGTCTCCTGCTGGGATTACAAGGATCTTGAGGAAATGGTTGACAAGGATGCAATTGCCGCATTCCGCGCACGCTCCATCAACCCCGAACACCCCGTTCTCCGCGGATCTGCCGAAAACGGAGATATCTTCTTCCAGCACAGAGAGGCTTGCAACCCCTACTACGAGGCACTTCCCGCCATCGTTGAGGAGTACATGGGCAAGGTAAACGAAAAGCTCGGTACAAACTATCAGCTCTTCAACTACTACGGAGCTCCCGATGCTGACCGCGTTATCGTTGCAATGGGCTCTATCTGCGACGTTGCGGAAGAGGTTATCGACTACCTCACCGCAAAGGGTGAAAAGGTAGGTCTTGTCAAGGTAAGACTTTACAGACCCTTCGTAGCTGAAAAGCTCGCTGCGGCTATTCCCGCAAGCGTAAAGAAGATCGCAGTTCTCGACAGAACAAAGGAACCCGGCTCTCTCGGCGAGCCTCTCTTCCTTGACGTCGTTACCGCACTCAACGAAGTAGGAAGAACAGGTATCAAGATCGTCGGCGGCCGTTACGGTCTCGGATCAAAGGATACTCCTCCTTCTTCCGTATTCGCTGTATATGAGAACCTTGCGGCAGATGCCCCCAAGAATCACTTCACTATCGGTATCGTAGATGACGTGACCGGACTCTCTCTCGATGAGAAGCCTGCTCCCGATACATCGCCCAAGGATATGATCCAGTGCAAGTTCTGGGGTCTCGGCGGAGACGGTACCGTTGGTGCTAACAAGAACTCCATTAAGATCATTGGAGACCACACCGATAAGTATATTCAGGCATACTTCCAGTATGACTCCAAGAAGACAGGCGGTGTTACAATTTCTCACCTCCGCTTCGGCGATTCGCCCATCAAGTCTTCTTACTACATCAATAAGGCAGATTTCGTAGCTTGCCACAACAGTGCGTACCTTGCAAAGTACGACATGATCTCCGATGTTAAGCCCGGCGGTACATTCCTTCTTGACTGCCAGTGGAGCGACGAGGAGCTCGACGCTCACCTTCCCGCATCGGTAAAGAGCTACATAGCAAAGAACAACATCAAGTTCTACACGATCAACGCCACCAAGCTTGCTATCGACCTCGGTAACGCAAAGGTCAAGAACACGGTCCTTCAGTCTGCATTCTTCTCTCTTGCAAATATTCTTCCCGCCGCAGATGCGATCGAGTACATGAAGTATATGGCAACCAAGTCTTACCTCAAGAAAGGTCAGGCTATAGTTGATCTCAACCACAAAGCTATCGACGCAGGTAAGGATGCTCTCCACGAAGTAAAGGTTCCCGCAGAGTGGGCAAACGCAGGCGAGAACGCTCCCAAGGCGAAGGTAACCGGCGCGCGCGAGGAGCTCGTTGAGTTCGTAAACGACGTAGTTCTTCCCGTTGTGGGAATGAAGGGCGACAGCCTCAAGGTCTCCACCTTCTCCAAGTACGCTGACGGTACGTTCCCCCAGGGATCTGCAGCATACGAGAAGAGAGGCGTTGCAGTTTACGTTCCCAAGTGGATCCCCGAAAACTGCGTACAGTGTAACACCTGTGCATTCGTATGTCCTCATGCGGCTATCCGTCCCTTCGCTCTTACAGAGGAAGAGGCAGCTAACGCTCCCGAGCAGACAAAGTATGCCGCTAAACCCGTGATCAAGACCAATTACAAGTTCACAATGGCTATCTCGCCTATGGACTGTATGGGTTGTACGCTTTGCGCAAAGGCTTGCCCCGTAACCTCGAACTTTGAGAAGACAGGCAAGAAAGCACTCGAAATGGTTCCGATTGCAGGCGAGCTCGATCAGCAGGCTCCCTTCGATTACGCGGTTGCAAATGTATCCGAGAAGAAGGAGCTTATCAACTCTACCGTTAAGGGAAGCCAGTTCAAGCAACCCCTTCTCGAGTTCTCCGGCTCTTGCGCAGGCTGTGCAGAGACATCATACGCGCGTCTTATCACACAGCTCTTCGGTGAGAGAATGTATATCTCCAACGCGACCGGATGCTCCTCTATCTGGGGTGGTTCCGCTCCCGCAACGCCTTACACTGTAAACAAGGAAACAGGTAAGGGTCCGGCGTGGGCTAACTCGCTCTTCGAGGACAACGCCGAGCACGGTCTCGGTATGGCTCTCGGTCAGAAGACCATCCGTGAGAAGCTCATTTCCAAGGTCAAGGCTCTCAAGGCTCCCTGCGACGAGTGCAAGGCTGTTATAGACAATTACCTCAACACAGTTGACGATGGCAAGGCAAACGAGGCTGCCACCAAGGAACTCGTTGCACTTCTTGAAAAGTGGGCAGCTGAGGGCTGTGAGGAGTCCAAGGCAATACTTGCCGAGAAGGATTACCTCTCCAAGAAGTCGATATGGATCTTCGGCGGAGACGGTTGGGCATATGATATCGGATTCGGCGGTCTTGACCACGTTCTTGCTTCCGGTGAGGATGTAAATGTTATGGTAT
>CAYQEY010000044.1:0-15853 GCA_964416635.1 uncultured Lachnospiraceae bacterium
TTATTTGCTATATCTGTTGGTTTCACCCCAACATTTATTATAGAACCTTTTTTATCAGTTAACTGCATTTTGGGGATTTCCCTTGATAAAATGTTCGATGTTATCAACGACTATCGAGAGAAGTCGCTCACGCGTTTCTATCGGTGCCCACGCAATATGGGGGGTTATAGTTATATTCGGAGCGTTGAGAAGGGGGCAATCTTCTCTCATGGGTTCGGTCGTCAGCACGTCAATAGCCGCTCCCGAAAGATGTCCCGATGCAAGCGCCTCGTAAAGTGACTGCTCGTTGATAACTCCGCCGCGCGCAGTATTTATGAAATACGCGCCCTTTTTCATCTTGGCAAAGGCATCTGCGTTGAATATTTCGCGCGTAGAGTCGTTGAGCGGACAGTTGGCAGATACATAATCGCTCTCGCGAAGCAACGTGTCAAAATCCACAAAAGTCGCGATGTCATCTTCCTTGGGAGTGCGTGTAGTTGCAAGCACTTTCATTTCAAAAGCTTTGGCAATCTCGGCTATGCGGCGGCCTATGGCTCCGTATCCGAAGATACCGATCGTCTTTTCCCGAAGCTCTGACGAAGGGCGCGAGAAAAAGCAGAAGAGACGGGAGCGTATCCAGGCGCCGTCCTTGACGTCGCGGTCATACTCGGATATCTTGGTTGCGTTGGCAAGTATAAATCCGAAGACCTGCTGTGCTACGGCAGAGGTCGAATACGACCCTGCGTTGCAGACGGTTATTCCCATTTTTCGGGCGTATACAGTGTCGATATTGTTGTATCCCGTAGCAAACAGTGCTATCAGCTTGAGTCGATCAGCGTGTTTCAGCTCGTTCTCACCGAGAACTGTTTTGTTGAGAATAACTATATCGGCATCCTTTATTCGCTCGGGCACCTCCTCGGGCTTGCTTTCACCGTAGTAGGTTACGCTTCCGAATTTTTCAAGCACTGAAAGATCAAGATCTCCCGAGCTTACCGTGTTGCAATCTGTCAGAACTATGTTCAGGCTCATTATCCTTTTACCTCAAATCGTTTATTACAGCGGGGACATACCACATAATGCTTACCCTTGGACTTTGGCAGGCGAAGGACGGCTCCGCAAGCGTGGCACTTACGGTAGACGTGCGTTTTACGGTCGCGGAATTTATTCCTGCGAAGCTTGAAAAAGCCACAGAAGCGATCGTTTTCGCGGCGGCGCGCCGCGATGTTACGTGAGAACATTCGAAAGAACATCCAGCACGCCATCGCGATCGTGCTCGCGTAATAGAACAGGGAAAACCATATTGAATCTACAAACAGAGATATGAGCGTTAAACACAATATCCATCCCATGTAGACCCAAAGCATTACCTTGGAAAGTGTGTCTATTCCGTATCTACCGTACATAAAACGGTATAGCTTGTTTTTTATTTTACCCATTGTTATCCTTTCGTTTATTACTCTGTGCGAAGTGCTATAACGGGGTCCTTCTTGGATGCTTTCTTAGCGGGAATGAGACCTGCAAAGATCGTGAGGAGCATGCTTATCAGAACGAGTATGACAGCTCCCGCCCACGGAAGTACCGCTTTGATGTTGGAGAAGCCCGAAAGCGTCTGAATTATCAGGTTGACGGGGAGGCAGAAAAGTACGGTAAATACGATACCTATTATGCCTGCCGCAACGCCGATGATAAAGGTCTCGGCATTGAATACTCGGGAAATATCCTTCTTGGATGCACCGATAGCGCGGAGAATACCTATCTCCTTTGTACGCTCGAGAACTGAGATATTTGTGATAATTCCTATCATTATGGAGGAAACGATAAGCGAGATTGAAACGAACGCGATGAGAACGTAGGAGATGACATCAATAATGATGGATACCGATGACATCATAATTCCGATGATATCGGTATATTCGAGCTTATCTGCTTCATTCACCGAATTGTTGTAATCTGTGATGAACTGCTCGACATTTTCTTTGGAGTGGAAATCCTTTGCGTAGAAGTTGATCGACGCGGGGGATTCCTTTACCGCATTTCCGAGCTCCTTTAAAGTAGAGTCGTATGTGGCATCGGTCATGGGAGCAAAGTTGTAGAGAGCCTCTTCAAGTTGAATGAACTCGGAACTGTCGGCAGGGAAGCCATTAAGAATTGAAAGGAATATTTCCTCGGTCACTGTCATTGATTTGAGCTGCTCTGAGACCTCTGCATATATGCCTGACATGGTCTGCTCGCCTGCAAGGGTTATAAGACCGGGAATCTGCAGGGGCTCTCCGGTCATTTGATTGGTGGTCTCAACTCCGTTGACGAGTACATACATGGTAGGAATATCCATGTACGGCAACAAAGCGCTGACTGTGTCTGCGGTAACATTGAAGGCTTCATCCGGGAGCATCATACTGTCTACAGCTCCGAACAGCAGCTGCAGTCCCATAACATTTGCAGGGTTTGCCTTTGCTGCCTCAAGCATTGTGGAAATAAGAGCAGTACGGCCTTCCTCGGGCAAGAGGAAGAACACGTTGCCGAAGGACTTGGCATCGGTTATATTGAGTTGATTTGCAAACTCCTCCCGGGTCTTTATCATTTCGGTCATATAAGCGTAGAACTGATTCATCGTAGAGTCATCGATCTTGTTTATAAGCTCTCCAATGGTTTCGGGAGTATACTTGGTTCTCTCAAAAGGAAGACCGGTAAGAACATTTACGTTGGGTGTTGCCTGCTGTTGAAGAATTACCTCACTCTTGGTGTTGAGGTCGAGTATCTTGTCGGTAAGACCCTTAGTATATCCGATCACGCCCGAGATAGATGTTGCGGAAGCTTCGGGCTTTGGACGGATGACTCCCGATATCTTAAGCTCTGTCGAGTTTTCGGTTACGAACTTTGCAAGTTGGTCGTCGGTATAGTAAGTTCTTACATCGGTCCATATGGGATATTCTACTCCGTCTGCCGTATATGTATTGCCTGTTTTGACAAAGAAATCCGAGTTGTTCAGAAAATTGAACTTCATGTTAAGAAAGTAGTCGATAGGGAAGGGCTCGATCTCTTCGGGGTCGTATTTCTCACCGGACATTATCGAGCTCATAATACCTTCAAGCTCGCCCTGGTCGAGAACTCCGAGCATATAGAGAGCCATTTTGCTTATCGAGTTGTTGCGACCTACAACGAGGACGACTTCGTTCTCGTTGGCAGGCCAATTTCCTTCAACAAGCTCGTACTGCTGGTCGAGAAGCTCCTGATTGTTTATCATCTCGCTGAAAACGTTGATGGCACCCGAACCTGTCGACTTTATAAGCGATCCGAGGCTTGAGAAGCTTTCACCCATATTGTTGAACATATCCTCAAGTCCGATCTTTACGCTGCCGTCCGATGTGTATACCTGGAGGTCAATATCGTATGTATACTGAATATCGCTTACGTAGTCTTTGATATCATCGTAGTTTTCATCCAAATATATCTTGAAGGCATCGAGATTGTTGGGTCTTGTCGAGGTCATGGCAGTTACCAGGGAATCAAGCGAATTGTCGACGTAGATCTTATCGTCCTCGTGCTCGGTACCGTCGTCACCCGTGGCAGTCATTGCCTCCATCATGGAGGCGAGGTCCTGCGTCTGCTTCTGTATGGAGAGCGGATAGGTCGAGAGCGTGTCTTCCTGCACCTGATCGATAAATATCTGAATACCGTTTGAAAGAGCAAGGATGAGCGCGATACCTATGATACCGATACTTCCCGCAAATGACGTGAGTATAGTCCTTCCTTTCTTTGTGAGCAGATTTTTCATGGAAAGAGAGATAGCGGTGACGAATGACATTGAAGTTTTTTTCTTCTCGGCTTTGAGCGCCTTTTTGTCCTTCTTCACCTGTATTCTGCGCTCGATGTCTTTTTGTTGAAGCTGAGCATACTCCTCCTCGCTTATGGGGTTGGAGTCATCGATGACCTTTCCGTCGGAAAGTCTTACTATACGCGTAGAGTATAGCTCGGCAAGCTCGGGGTTATGCGTTACCATGATAACGAGGCGGTCGCTTGCGACCTCCTTGAGAAGCTCCATGATCTGCACGCTTGTCTGCGTGTCAAGCGCACCGGTAGGCTCGTCGGCAAGAAGTATGTCGGGGTTGTTTACGAGTGCACGCGCAATGGCGACTCTTTGCATCTGACCGCCCGACATCTGATTGGGCTTTTTGTTAAGCTGGTCGCCGAGCCCGACCTTGTTCAAGGCATCAACGGCTCTTGCACGGCGTTCTGCTTTTGAAACGCCAGAGAGCGTCAGAGCGAGCTCAACGTTGGCAAGCACTGTCTGATGGGGAATGAGGTTATAGCTTTGGAATACGAAACCGATCGAGTGATTTCTGTATGTATCCCAATCGCTGTCTCGAAACAGCTTTGTGGATTTTCCGTTGATGATAAGGTCTCCGTCATCGTAACGATCAAGACCGCCGACTATGTTTAGCATGGTCGTTTTTCCGCAACCCGAAGCTCCGAGGATCGAAACGAATTCGTTTTCTCTGAAGCAAAGGCTTATGCCCGAGAGTGCAGAGACCGTCGTATCACCTGTCTGATAGGTTTTGACGATATTTTTCAGTTCAAGCATTTGTTTTTCCTTTCCGAATACAAAGTATGTCAATGTGATGCCTATAATATTTCACCGTAATTATAATACCTTTTTTTTAACTACAGATAAAGATAATCATAAAATTATGTGAACAATTGTGGTGAAAAAGTGAAAAAAATCAAAGGCTGTAAAAAAACAGCCTTTGAAAATTGATTTTTTTGTTCAAATAGATAAAGCTTTAAGCTTTGTCTGATATCTCCATCATTTGAGCAATAGCTTTTTTGGGATCGTCTGCCTTGAATATAGACGAGCCTGCTACGATCACGTTTGCACCTGCTTCGGTAAGCATTGTGAGGTTGTCCGCTCCGATACCTCCGTCCACTTCTATATCTATTTTTATGCCGTTCGCATTTGCGTAGTTGCGTAGCTCACGTACCTTTGAAATGGTATCGGGAATAAGCTTCTGACCTCCGAATCCGGGTTCAACGGTCATAACGAGTACCATATCGAGCTCACCGAGCATGGAAAACAGAACATCGGCAGGTGTTTTCGGCTTTATCGAGACTGACGCGCGCACTCCCTTTGAGCGTATGTAACGCGCAACAGCGAGCGGGTCTTCACAGCTTTCATAATGGATCGTGATGATATCTGCACCGGCTTTGACGAAGTCATCGACGTATCGAATCGGGTCGGTTATCATCAGGTGTACGTCAAACACCATTTTGCTGTGCTTACGCAATGCCGATATAACGCACGCTCCGAAGCTGATATTCGGGACGAAGATCCCGTCCATAACGTCAAGATGCAGATATTCAGCCCCGGCGTCCTCAACTTTTTTGACCTCCTCGCCGAGCTTCGAAAAATCAGCCGCGAGTACCGACGGTGAAACAGTGATCATAAAATCTCCTTTTACGTTGGCATATATGCCTTTTCGTTCATAAATTAATTAGGGAAGGAAAACGCTGTGCACTGCGGAAGAGACGGTAAAGCGAAGGACACAAAATTCATGATCCGCAGCGACTGCGTTTTTGAGAGCCACCGTGAAGACCTTGTCTTGCGGTGCGCTCTCGTTTATCTGCAATTGTCAAATTTTTTCGATCAGGCAGACTGCGTGCGCGGCAATTCCGAGCTTTTCACCCGAAAATCCAAGCCCCTCTTCGGTGGTAGCTTTGACGTTTACAGCATCCGTATCGATATCAAGCGCAAAAGCGATTTTTTTGCGCATTTCGGATATATACGGCGCAAGCTTCGGAGCCTGAGCTATGACGGTAGCATCTATATTCACGGGCTTGTATCCGTTTGAATACAGCTTAGCTCCTACGCGCCTGAGAAGCTCAAGACTGTCTGCATCCTTGTATTTCGGATCGCTGTCGGGAAACATCTTTCCTATATCTCCAAGCGCGGCGGCACCGAGCAGAGCATCTGCTATCGCGTGTAAAAGCACATCTGCATCCGAGTGACCGAGCAAGCCCTTTCCGTATGGTATCTCAACTCCGCCGATAACGAGGCGTCTGCCCTCGACAAGCCTGTGAACGTCATATCCGTGTCCTATCCTGATCATACACCGTCGCTCCCGTAATAATACTCCGGTCTGAGTGCTTTGCGCGCCTCAAGTATACCCTTTGCCATTGCGACGTCATCGTATGTGGTTATTTTTATATTTTCTGATCCACATTCGACGAGCCTTATAGGATGTCCCACGAATTCAACGAGTATATTGTCGTCGGTCGCCTCGAATTTCTTCTCGCTCGCCGTAACGGCGGCTGCGCGGTAAAGGTTTGCCTTGAACACCTGAGGCGTTTGCGCAAGCCAGACAGTATTTCGGTCGGGCGTGGAGTCGATAAATCCCTTTTTATCTGCGATCTTTACAGTATCGGTAGCCCTGTGAGCCGCCGTTGCCGCCTTGTATTTATACGCTGCATGGCAGACCGAAGTTATTTGCTCCGGCGTGATAAGACAGCGCGCTCCGTCGGCGATCGCCACGAATTTCGCTCGGTCGTCTATAACCTCAAGTCCGTTCATTACCGATCTCTGACGGTCTTCTCCGCCCTTGACGATCTTGGTGACCTTAGTCAGCGAGTAGTCGGCGCGTGCCTTTTCCCAATAGGGTATCTCCTCCGGTCTTGCGACTATGATGATCTCGTGTATGCAGTCGGTGTTTTCGTATGCTTTGAGCGTGTGTATCAGCACGGGAGTTCCGCAAAGCTCCTGCATTTGCTTGGTAACAGTACCTCCAAAGCGCTCGGAAAGACCTGCGGCGGCAATGATGGCAGAGGTGAAATTTTTAGGGTGAGGTGAACCGGATATAGCTCTGAGTATTCCGGCTATTTTCTTTACGCACAAAATAACGTCCTCCTTGAATTTCAGATGAGTTTATGTACACAAAGCAGGGAAATCGGTATCAGAGCTTTTCGTCCTCGATGTCTTTGAGCATGGCAACTCTGACGGGATGATTTCCGCTGTTTGCGTATTCGGCTCCGAGAAAAGCATCGACGAGGTCGAGTGCAAGTCCCACGCCTACTACGCGCTGACCGAAGCAGAGCATATTTGCATCGTTATGCTCTCTTGTAAGTCTTGCGGAGAAAACGTCCGAGCAACAAGCGGCACGTATGCCTTTGTGCTTATTGGCGGCGATAGACATACCTACTCCGGTTCCGCAAATAAGCACGCCGAGCTCACATTCGCCTGAAAGTATCTTCTTGCAAGCTGCGGAAGCGTATACGGGATAATGACAGCTGTCGGACGTGTACGTACCCACGTCAACGACCTCATGTCCTTTTGATCTGATGTGTTCTATTACGGCGTTTTTAAGCTCAACACCTGCGTGGTCGCAACCTATAACTATTTTCATAATAGCTACGTTTCCTTTCCTTGTTTAAATATTTTGTTTTTCGCGCTCCGCACGCTCGCGTTCTGCTTGCGAGGGGCGCAGATAATCAACACCGAGTTCTGTATCGGTGCAATAATTTCCGCTTAAGTAATTTTTGTAAGCGACCTCGGCTACCGAGAACGCCGACTGATGTCTGAGTCTTTCGGGGACGAAGCGCAGAGTTGTCTTTTTAAATCCTTCGACGCAGATGTCGTATCCGTCGCCACTGAGCGCTATATCTTCGCCAAAGCTCGAAAGTATATCGTCAAGCTCGGATACAGACATAGCCGAATCGTTTATCAAGCGCTCCAAATTTTCACCGTCGGAGCGGAAGAGGGCCGTATATACCTGAGAGCGGCGTGCATTCATGACGGGACATATAAGACTCTTGTGAAAGCGGAGATTGCATGCTATTGCCTCAAGTGTAGACACGCCGACACACGGCTTGCCGGATGCAAACGACAGACCCTTGACAGTTGCCACACCTATTCGCACGCCGGTAAAGGACCCAGGTCCTGTTGAAACGGCAAAGAGGTCTATATCCTTCACGCTCAATGAAAAGAAAGAGAGAAGCGACTCTATCATCGGCAAAAGCGTTTCGCTGTGCGTGTTTTTGTTGTTGAGCGTGCATTCGGCGAGCAGCTTACCGTCCTCGCAAAGTGCCGCCGTCGCTATGATAGCCGACGAATCGACCGATAAAATCTTCATACGGTGTCCTTTCAGTTGCAGAGATAGCTTACACCTTTTGCAAGGTCAATCTTCTCATGTCAGCATCGCCCTCGGGGCATTTTTCTATATTTACCCTTATAAATTCATCGGGAAGGGCGTATTCAATATTTTCACTCCATTCAACAAGGCAGATGCCGTTGCGTTCGAGGTAATCGTAAAATCCGATGGAATAAAGCTCGTCCTCATCAGTGATGCGGTACATATCGAAGTGAAATACTGTTGGCAACCCAACGCTTTGCGGCTTGTACTCATGTACGAGCGCGAAGGTCGGTGATTTTACTCTTGCGTTCGGGGCAAACACCGAGGTGAAACCGCGAACGAATGCGGTTTTACCCACACCGAGATCTCCGAACAGGGCGACGAAACGGGGAAGAGGTTCACCGTCGGCATAGGCTTGTGCCAGCGTTTTGCCGGCATATTCCGTTTCATCGGGTGAATGTGTAAAAAATTCAAGTGGGAAGGTCATAAAGCAGATTCTTTATCTATATCAGAACAGTCCGGTTATATTTCCGTCGTCGTCAACGTCTATCGAGAATGCGGCGGGTTTCTTTGGCAGTCCGGGCATTGTCATGATAGCACCCGTCAGAACTACGATGAACTCAGCACCGGCGGAGAGCTTGACCTCACGCACGGTGAGCGAAAAGCCCTCGGGACGTCCGAGCTTTGACGCGTCGTCCGAGAGGGAGTACTGAGTTTTTGCGACGCAGATCGGGAATCTCGAATATTTTTCGTCCAACGACTCTATCTCGGCTATGTTTTTGAGTGCGGCGGCATCGTACTTGACGTCGGCGGCTCCGTATATCTTTGTAGCAACGGCGTTTATCTTTTCCTTGATGGAAAGCTCGTCCGCATACATAAATTCAAAATGCTTTTCTTTTTCGCAAGCCGCTACGACCTTGTTTGCAAGGTCGATTCCGCCGTCTCCGCCCTTTGCGAATACCTCGGAGAGCGCGAATTCTGCGCCCTTTTCGGTGCAGATCTTCTCAATGTATGAAAGCTCTGCGTCGGTATCGGTACCGAAGCGGTTGATGGCAACGACTACCGGAAGTCCGAATTTGCGGAGGTTGTCGATGTGCGCTTCAAGATTTACCGCACCCTTTGCGAGAGCATCAAGATTTTCTGCGGCAAGCTCTGCCTTGGGAACACCGCCGTTGTATTTAAGAGCGCGAACGGTGGCTACGAGCACTACGGCATCGGGTGTGAGCCCTGCCTTGCGGCACTTGATATCAAGAAACTTTTCAGCTCCGAGATCGGCACCGAAGCCTGCCTCTGTGATGGTGTAATCTGCGAGCTTGAGCGCGAGCTTAGTAGCCCTTACCGAGTTACATCCGTGCGCGATATTGGCAAACGGACCGCCGTGAATGAGCGCAGGGGTATTTTCAATGGTTTGCACGAGATTGGGCTTGATGGCATCCTTGAGAAGTGCCGCCATAGCACCGTTTGCCTGAAGCTCTCGGCAGTATACGGGTTTTGAGTCGTATGTATAAGCAACGAGTATGTTTCCGAGTCTTTCCTTGAGATCTGATATCGATTCGGCAAGGCAGAGTATTGCCATGATCTCACTTGCAACGGTTATCATAAACTTATCCTGACGTGGAACACCGTCCATCTTTGTTCCGAGGCCCACTATTACGTTGCGCAGAGCGCGGTCGTTGGTGTCTGTAACGCGCGAGAAGAGTATTCTTCTCGGGTCGATACCGAGCTCATTGCCCTGCTGAAGATGGTTGTCTATCATAGCCGAAAGAAGATTGTTAGCCGCGGTTATTGCGTGAAAGTCTCCCGTGAAATGAAGGTTGATATCTTCCATTGGAACTACCTGAGCGTATCCGCCGCCTGCCGCTCCGCCTTTGATTCCGAAAACAGGACCGAGAGAGGGCTCACGAAGTGCTATTATAGCATTTTTGCCTATCTTATTCATAGCCATTCCGAGACCTACCGACGTGGTGGTCTTACCCTCTCCTGCGGGGGTCGGGTTGATCGCGGTTACGAGAATAAGTTTTCCGTTTTTTCGCTCAGCGGTTCTTTTAAGAAATGCATCGGTTATCTTAGCCTTATATTTACCGTAGAGCTCAAGCTCGTCGTCTTTTATTCCGAGTCTTGATGCGATCTCTGTTATTGGTAACATAGTGGCTTCTTTTGCAATCTCGATATCTGTCTTCATTGATATTTCTCCTGTTTAAATGGTTACTATACTCAAATACAGTACATTATTTAGTATACCACGAATTTTCTTTTCTGTAAAGGGGAATTGACGATTTTTAAAAAATATGAAGCGATTTTTTGTTGACAAAGGGCTTTATTTGAAGTAAAATATAAAAACGGAGGTGTGAGCGACATGAAGGGAAGAGGAGAGGCTGCACGGAGGGAAATCAAGCTTGAAATATTGAGGGCCTTGCTTGAATGCGATTGCCATACCGCGGAACTTGCATTTAAGACCGATACCTCACGTCAGGTGGTATCCGAGCTTTTGGAGGAGCTGATTCCGATAGGAGCTGTTGAGCGGAAAGGCGAGCGCGCATTTTCGCTTTGTGAGGGAATTTGCTTTGTGCTTTTGAAGATATTCGATAATTCTGCCGAGGTGGTGACGTTCTTTTGCGATACGCACAGCGTTGAACGCAAAACCATCAACTTTATTGCGTCCATGTCCTATATAGGTAATGTTGCGAGAACAGCAAGTCTTGTTGAAAGACACCTTGACAGACTGCAAAGTGACGGGAAGACCGTTTACGCCGCTACGATCGGAGTTAACAGAGAGATCGATGTCGCATTGCCGAAGGTTTTGTCGCTGACACAATGTAAAAGCAAGCTTATTGAACGCTTTCTCCAAACCCGAAGAATAAAAGAAACCGTATTGTATCTTGATACGGTAGGTGGCGGTGTGTATTTATATTCGGATGCGACTTACGTCGGAAGCGGATGCGGCAACGCAAAAGATCTTTTGCCAAAGATCGATAACGCGTTTTCCTTTGTAGTACCCGACACGATCATGCTTGAAAGCGATAGCAGCTTTGACTCGGAGATGATCGAATCGGTATGCAACGGTCGCTCGGTACGCCTTGTGACGATAATGACAGACCGACTGACACCCGATGAGATCGGAATGATGAATATGCTGGTGGAATGGGTGCTGAAACAGGAAAATTAGTTTTTATAGTTTTTTGCTTTTGTTCTCTGTCGAAAGCAAAGGCAAACGAAAATCGAAAGGCGTTTTGACGTTCAAAGCCGTCAAAACGCCTTTCGATCTTATAATTGTTTTAGAGCGTGTAAAGTATAACGCACAGAGAATGAAGCAGGCTTCCGAGAAGAACGAAAATATGGAATACCGAGTGGAAATATTTTTTGTTATGACCGATCTTATAGAATACTATTCCAATCGTATAGAGTATTCCTCCTCCGAGCAAAAGCGCGAAACCATCTGCACCGAGCACTCTGTACATTGAGCCGATGTTGAATATGATCGCCCATCCCATTCCCACATATCCGATCATGCTGAAATGCTTATATTTCTGAAGGTCGATTGCATTGAGAGCCACCGAAAGAACCGCAAGTCCCCAAACGACTGCCAAAGTGATCCAAGCCGCCGAGGGATTGCTCTTAATGAGTCCGCAGAGCAACATTGGAGTGTAGGTTCCGGCAATCAGAATGTAGATCGTACAATGGTCGAGAACCTGAAATACCTTTTTTGCCGTTCCGCAGGGAAGAGCGTGATATATGCTTGATATGGAATAGAGGGCTATCATCGATACGCCGAAAATTATTCCGCAGGTGAGCGATACGGAACTTTCCTTAAGCATTGATACGACGATACAGAATATCAGTGTGACAATTCCCCATGCGCCGCCGATGATATGTGTGACCGAGTTAAATATTTCCTCTCCTTTTGTGTAGGAAGGAAGGCTTCTGTTTTTTAAACGAGTACGTGTCATATTATTCAACCTTTCTTAATATGGTATTGAAAACTACTTTACGATGTTATTATAACATAATTTTGCCGTAAATGCAATAGCTTTTTGAAAATTTTTTTAAAATCACGAGAAAAGTAAAAAATATTTGCGTATACATTGACAAATCGGAGAAGTTTGTGATATAATTTACAATGTGTGTTTATGCGTCCCGAATGACGCTGAAATTAAATTCTGAGGAGTAGAAGAAAATGTACGATATCGTTGTTATCGGCGCAGGCGTTGTGGGCGGAATGATAGCCCGTGAGCTTTCGGGATACGATCTGAAGATCTGTATTCTTGAAAAGGAAAACGATGTTGCCATGGGAGCAACAAAAGCGAACAGCGCTATAGTTCATGCCGGATTTGATGCCAAGGAGGGGTCGATGAAGGCAAAGATGAATGTGCGCGGCTCGCAGATGATGCAGAAGGTTTGCGAGGAGCTCGGCGTGAAATATTTGCGCAACGAGTCCTTGGTAGTGGCTTTTGAAAATGAAAGAGCAGAGGTAGAGGCTATTTACGAGCGCGGCGTAAAGAACGGTGTTGAGGGGCTGAGAATACTCGAGAAGGACGAGCTTATGAGCATTGAACCGAATCTCAATCCCGAGCTTTCCTGTGCGCTTTTGGCACCCACAGGTGCTATAGTATGCCCTTATGAGCTGTGTATTTCCGCCGTCGGAAACGCTATGGACAACGGTGCTGAGCTCAAACTGAATTTTGAAGTAAGCTCTATTGATAAAAACGGAGATATGTACACGCTGAGATCTGCAGACGGCGAGAAGGTAGAAACGAAATACGTTATAAATTCCGCAGGTCTCTATTCGGACAGAATTGCCGCTATGACGGGGGATGCCGATTTCAATGTTCATCCCAGACGCGGAGAGTATATGATACTCGATAAGGAATGCGGCTCTTATGTTCAGAGGACGATATTCCACACACCCACCAAGATGGGCAAAGGAATACTCGTATCTCCTACTGTGGACGGAAATCTTTTACTCGGACCTACGGCTACGGACATAGAGGATAAAGAGGACAAATCGGTGAGTGCCGAAGGCTTTGAGCAGATAATCAGCCGTGCAGGCGACAACGTAAGGGGAATCCCGTACGGAAAGGTCATCACATCATTTTGCGGTCTGCGTGCTGTAGGAAGTACGGGAGACTTTATCATCAAGCTTCGCGACCGGGTCCTTACTCTCGGCGGTATAGAGAGCCCCGGACTGACTTCGGCTCCCGCAATTGCAGAGTATGTTGTAGATATGCTTCGCGAGGACGGACTTGAGCTTTCAAGGAAGAACGATTACAATCCGGTCCACACTCCCGCGCACGCTTTCAACAATATGTCGCTTGAAAAGAAAAACGAGATAATAGCCAAAGATCCTCGATACGGAAGAATAGTTTGCCGCTGTGAGGGCATTACCGAAGGCGAGATAGTGGCGGCTATACACACCAATCCCGGTGCTGCCGATGTCGACGGAATCAAGCGTCGGACCCGAAGCGGAATGGGAAGGTGTCAGGGCGGATTTTGTTCACCCATCGTTGTTGAGATACTCGCAAGAGAGCTTGGAGTTTCCATCGAAAAGGTTACGAAATTTGGCAAGGGCTCTGTGATAAATTACGAAAAGACCAAGGGGGATAACTGATATGTCTGACTTTACAAATGTTGATCTGGTAATAGTCGGCGGCGGTCCTGCGGGCATGAGCGCTGCTGTCGCGGCTTATGATGCCGGACTTCGAAATATTCTTATCCTCGAACGCGACACGAGCCTTGGAGGTATTCTTCGCCAGTGCATTCACAACGGATTCGGACTTCACCGTTTCAAAGAGGAGCTTACGGGCCCCGAATATGCATATCGTTATGAGCTTCAGGTAAGGGAGAGAAACATTCCCTTCAAGCTCAACACCATGGTTCTTGACATTTCTCCCGACAAGGTAGTCACCGCTATAAATAGCGAGGACGGAATGTTTATGCTCCGCGCTAAAGCGATCATTCTTGCCATGGGGTGTCGCGAGAGACCAAAGGGGGCTCTTAATATCTGCGGAAGCCGTCCCTCGGGTATATTCACCGCAGGTACGGCACAGAAGTTCGTGAATATGGACGGATACATGCCGGGGCATAAGATAGTTATTCTCGGCTCGGGCGATATAGGACTCATTATGGCGAGAAGGATGACGCTCGAGGGCGCAGAGGTCAAGGCTGTGTGCGAGCTCATGCCCTATTCGGGAGGTCTTGCAAGAAATATAGAGCAGTGTCTTAACGATTTCGGAATACCGCTTATGCTCAGCCATACCGTGGTCGACATCCACGGTCACGACAGAGTAACGGGAGTTACCATTGCAAAGGTCGACGAGCGCCGCAAGCCCATTCCCGAAACACGGCAGTACATCGAGTGCGATACGCTTCTTCTGTCCTGCGGACTTATTCCCGAAAACGAGCTTACCAAAGGTGCGAATATATCTCTTGATCGTATTACAAACGGTGCGTCGGTCGATCAGGACAGACAGACCGATACCGAGGGTATTTTCGCCTGCGGTAATGTTCTTCACGTTCATGACCTTGTTGACCATGTTTCCGAGGAGGCGGAGATCGCGGGCAAGGCAGCTGCAGAATATGTGATGAAAAATGTAACTGAAGCAAATAATAGGATTATCACGCTCAAGACCGACGGAAAGGTCAGATATACCGTCCCGCAGCGTATTACGGCAAGTAAAAACGTCACCGTATATTTCAGAGTTGCCGACGTTTACCGCGATGTGCGCATAATTGTACGCGACGGTGACGAGGTGCTTGTAAGTAAGAAAAAGCAGAAGGTCGCTCCCGGTGAGATGGAGACCGTAACGCTTACACCACGGATGCTTGACGGTGTCAAGAGCGGAACGCTTTCCTTCTCCATCGAATCCGATTCTTAAGAAAGGCAGGGTACAAAAATGATTCGTGAATTGACCTGTATCGTTTGCCCTAAGGGCTGTCAGCTCAAGGCAGAGCTTGATGAGAATAAAAAGGTGATCTCGGTAGAGGGGTATACCTGCAAGCGCGGCGAGGCGTATGCGATCACCGAGTGCACCGCTCCGAAAAGAGTGGTAACCATCACAGCTCCCGTGGTCGGAGGCGGAGTAGTTCCCGTAAAGACCGACGGATCGATTCCGAAGGAGCTTATGTTCGAGTGTGTCAAGCTTATCAACAACGCTCGGGTAGCTCCCGACGCACCAATCGGAACGGTTGTCATTGAAAACGTTTTGAATACGGGCGTAAATGTTGTTACAACGAGAAATGCAAGAGTTTGATTTGTGTCGAATATTACAATTACGTGATTTTGGAGTTTAATTATGTTTACAGATCTTAACGGAAAGAAGAGGCAGAAGGTAGCATTACACGTTCACACGACAGTATCCGACGGTGCATGGAGTCCCGAACGTTCTATAGAGTCCTATCGCGAGCTGGGATACGATGCAGTTGCGCTTACAGACCACTGGAGATACGGAAAGGCGGGTGAGGTCGACGGGCTTACGGTGATCTCGGGCGCGGAATATAACGTAGGCGGCGGCTCTACCGAAAACGGAGTTTTTCATATTGTCGGACTCTTTATGGAGCGTGAGCCTGAACTTTCCCAAAACGGCGATGCCCAATCGCTGATCGACGGTATACACGCGGTGAACGGACTTGCGGTCCTCGCGCACCCCGCGTGGTCGCTCAACACTCCCGAAATGATAATGGCACTCAAGGACGTTGACGCAACCGAGATCTATAATGCGGTATCCGAGCACGGACAGTCATTCCGACCCGACTCGTCT
>CAYQEY010000045.1:0-15673 GCA_964416635.1 uncultured Lachnospiraceae bacterium
GCGGTAAGGCAACGGACTCTGACTCCGTCATTACCTAGGTTCGAATCCTAGTGCCCCAGCCAATAAGAAACACCACCCAACAGGGTGGTGTTTCTTATTGGTCGGAGCATCGTCGCTTCGCGCCTTGCTCCGCGAGCTAAGCGACGCGGAATCAGGTTCGCATTCGCCGCCCGAAGGTAGGGGTGCTTGCACACCGGAAGAAGGGCGTGCGAATCCTCGCTAAAGCGAGTACACCAGTGCCCAAATCATGTGCAGTTTCCAAAAAGATCGGAGATGAAAACAGCACTAAAGTGACGGGAAAAGCGGAGATTTAGAAAGATATCTCCGCTTTTTTGTCACTGAGTTTCCCAAAAAAGAGATCCGAAACGGATTTTTCAAATCTTCATTGTCAAACTGTTATAACACAGCCTAATTTTTTATTGTTTGGTGCCGTTTTATATTGACTTTTCCGATATCGTGTGATATACTGAACCGGTAGAATACTTGTCGGAGGTAATGATATGAATAATGATCTTTACAATCATTATATTATTAACAGAGTTCACCGTTCCGAGAGACGTGATGCAGTTGAATCGATAGCCGAGGAGTTTTCCGCACAAGGATTGACTCCGGTCGAGCGCATGACGCGCCGGTTTGAGTATATGTGTCTTTGGGAAGAACCGAAGATTTTGCCGTTTGAACAGATCGTTATGGTCAGAACGATGAAAAAACAGCCCGAAATATTCACAGAGGACGAGTGGAGGAAAATTAAAGAGGATCACTATATCCATGAGCTTGGATACGTTTCCAACCTTTCTCTGAACTACGAAAGAGTGATCTCCTCGGGTCTGCTCGCCGTGCGTGAAGGAGCAGATCAATACGGCAGGCGTGTGATAGATGCACTGATCGGTCTTTGCGACAGATACCTTGAGCTTGCCAAAGAGATGGGCAGAGATGACGTTGCAGCTGTGCTTTCGCGTGTCCCGCGATATGGTGCGACAAACTTCCGCGAGGCATTGCAGATGTTTCGTATTCTGCACTATGCACTATGGCTTGAGGGGGATTACCATAACACGGTCGGACGCTTTGATCAGTACATGTATCCCTATTTCAAAAGGGATATGGTTAACGGAATTTATACGAAAGATACTGCGCTTGCGTTGTTGGAGGATTTCTTTATATCGTTCAACAAAGACAGCGATCTCTACGTGGGGGTTCAGCAGGGAGATAACGGACAGAGTATGGTTCTCGGGGGTAGACTTGCCGACGGTTCGGAAGGTTTCAATGCACTGTCCGAGCTTTGCCTTGAGGCGAGCCGAAATTTGAAACTGATTGATCCGAAGATCAATCTTCGCGTAAACAAAGATACCCCGCTTTCCATTTACGAAAAAGGAACCGAGCTGACTCGCGTTGGTCTTGGTTTTCCGCAGTATTCGAATGATGATATCGTCATCGAGGGGCTGAGACGGCTTGGGTACGAAGAATCAGATGCTGTCAACTATGTTCTCGCGGCTTGTTGGGAGTTTATAATACCAAACGTCGGTAATGATATTGCGAATATCGGTGCCGTGAATTTTCCTTTGATCTTCGATAGAGTCCTTCGCCGCGATCTTCCGAGGAATATCGGCTTTGAGGAGCTGACCGCTGCATTCCGAGCAGAGATACAAAAGGAATGTGACAGGATCACTGAGAGCGTCAACAATGTTTGGTTTATCCCTTCGCCCTTTTTGGATCTTTTGAGAGATGGGAAAAAATACAATAACTTCGGTCTGCATGGCTGTGGAATTGCTTCGGCGGCAGATGCGCTGGCGGCGGTCAAGATGTATGTATACGATAAAAAGACGGTCAGCGCCGAAAGGTTGATTAAAGCATTGGACGAAGACTTTGCAAACGATCCCGAGCTTTTGCATTTGCTTCGCTACGAAGCCCCGAAAATGGGTTGCGATGATGATGCTGCGGACACCTTTGGTTGCATGATACTCGATACCTTTGCGGATGCTCTTGAGGGCAAGAAGAATTGTCTTGGCGGCATTTGGCGTGCCGGAACCGGCACGGCAATGTACTATCTTTGGCACGCAAGAGAACTTGGCGCCACCGCTGACGGCAGACGTTGCGGAGAACCTTTCGGTAGCAATTTCTCACCAAATCTTTTTACGCAAGTTCCCGGCCCATTAGCCGATATCGAATCGTTTACCAAACCGAATTTGGTTCGTGCCGTTAACGGCGGACCGCTGACACTCGAGTTTGCAGCGGGCATTTTCTCGAAAGAAGAAAATCTCAAAAAGGTTGCCATGCTCATAAAGCATTTCATCGAACGCGGAGGACATCAACTGCAGCTCAATGCCGTGAATCTTGACAACCTGAAGGATGCACAAAAGCACCCTGAAAGTTATCAACAGCTGGTGGTTCGCATTTGGGGTTGGTCGGCATATTTTGTCGAGCTTGACAAGGAATATCAAGACCATGTTATTATGCGCCAGGAATACGAGGTATGACGGGACTTGTATTTGACATCAAGGAATTTGCGCTCAATGACGGAGATGGAATACGAACTACCGTTTTTCTCAAAGGGTGTCCTCTTCGCTGTCGTTGGTGCCATAACCCCGAGGGTCTGTCCCCTAAAAGAGAGCTCTATCTGAAACAAAAAGGGTGTCTTGACTGTGGACTTTGCCGTATCGGATGCAATCATCCCGAATGTCAGGGACTTGGACGGTGTCTTCACATCTGCCCGAAAAACCTTGTCGGAGTTGCGGGAATTGAATGGAAGAGCGAGGCGTTGGCAGATCATTTGCTCAAAAAGACCGATATCTACAACAAAACAAACGGTGGGGTCACGCTCTCGGGTGGAGAGCCGCTGTTGCAGCATGAATTTTCTTTTGCCCTTTTGACCGCCTTGCGTGAAAAAGTCAATACCGCAATGGAGACGTCGGGCTATGCCGAAGAATTGATATTTCGGCGAATTGCTGCGCTGTGCGATCATGTTTTTATGGATATAAAACTTGCAGATAGCGAAGAACATCGGAAATATACCGGCGTCGGCAACGAAACGATACGAAAAAACGCCGAATGGCTGAAACAAAGCGGCATTGCCCATACGTTTCGCACGCCACTGATTCCCGGTATCACCGATACGGAAGACAACCTCTTTAAAATCAAAGAGATAGTCGGTAACAGCAATTGGGAAAAGTTGCCGTATAATACGCTTGCCGGGGCGAAGTATAAAAACGTCGGCCGTGAGTATACCTTGGCAGATATAATAAAATTAGGATAACAGCAATTGCAGAGATCCTGAAAATAGTAGTTGAGTTTTGAACCCTCACGGTCCAGACAGCAACTACTATTTCTTTTTGGCTATTTAAAACCAAAAAAAGCCAACCGCTTCAGCGGCAGCTTGAGTCCGCTTGCGGTTGGCAGATCTTTCGGTGGGCTTTCAGCCTCGCCGGTAACATGCACTTGAATTTCTATTTACAGCACCGCGAGACCGGTTTTACCGGAGTTTTAACACGGGGGAGAGTCGTCGAGCCAAAGCCAGTGCCATCCCGAGCTTGATAAGGTCGGGAATTATAAATGGAATTACGCACCACGTAAGAACCATCGCGAGGCTTACGGGCCCGTTTGCTTGAATGTAAACGGTCATAAACCAAACGGTTCCGAAGGCGTAGCAAACAGCTAAGCCGACAAGCAGGGCGAGTATCTCTGCCCACAGCTTTTTACCCGTGAAATGAACCGACAGCCAATATATTATACCTGTAAAAATAAATCCGAGGATATATCCGCCCGTGTTCCCCAAGAGAACTCCGATGCCCGACGTAAAATGGGCAAATACGGGAACACCGACGGCTCCGAGAAACACATATACCATGATGGAAATGGTTCCTCGCTTGCCGCCCAAAGCCGACAGCACGAAAAATACGGCGAAGGTCTGCATGGTAAAAGGGACGGTGGTGGGTATGCTTATCCAGGAGCAGACGCTGATCAGAGCCGCGCCCAATGCGACGTAGACCAGGTCGAGAGTTTTAAATTTTTTCTTCTTTTTTTCAATCGTGTTATTCATTGTATATCCTCCGTATTTTTGCAAAGTTCAAACCACTCGCAGCCGGCGCAAACGCCGCTGAATTCTTCGGTCTCAAAGATCCGTTCCCGCGCTTCTTTCGCCACCTTTTCCCACGTGAGATTTTCTCCGTATGAAAAATTGCAGACGGAGAGAACGGAACCGTCCATCAGAGCCACCTTTTCAAGCGAGGCGCAAATGCCGTTTACGTTGTTCGGACATTCTCGGCAAAGGTCATCACAGCCGCGAGTAAGTGTGATAAGGCCCTCGGGATTTTTTCTGAGTGTCGATACGACTGCCGTCATGTGCGCAGTGAAGTTCTCGTTGTATCCGTGTCCCGTAAATTTTTGAATACAAAGCAGGTGGTGCGGTCTTAGATTCATCTGAGGTCTCCTTTGAATTACCTTGATCTTGCCGAAAGTCAGAATTCGTCAAAATATTTTTGCAAAGCGTCCGATATGAAATCAGTCTGTAAAAGGGCGGTGTGTATTAACTGAGATCGGAATAAAAATTCCCCCGTCCTTTCGAGGTTCGATTTGCAGACGCGACAATTATATCATAATCCCGAAAAAATTTCAATACAAAATTGAAATTTTTTCGGGATATACAGTATCGTGCGAAAAGTTTTCACGGTATTTAAGATCTTATAGCTACAATGTCGGCGGGGGACTGTGGATCTTCGCGGGCATGTTCTGCTTGCGCGCGGAGTGGCTTTGTCGTGTGCGTCGAAGGTGTTGTGCTAATGAATATCGTCGGCACAGAGCAGAGCCGGCTCGACAGTGTCGGGTATCTCGCCGTCCACGCCCTCAAGCAATAATTCTGTGTCTCCTGTCGGATACAAAAAACTCATCGGCGGAAAAATTGTGTGAGGATACATTTAAATTTAGCATATTAGATATTATTTTGCCAAATAATCAAGCTTATTTTAGGAGCTTAATAGCAAAATCAAAAAAAACATTAGCACTCAATCGCAAAGAGTGCTAATGTTTACAATTTCGCAACAAAATAATATTTTTTATTTCACATTTTAGGTGTATCATTATAGCGTAAAAAAAGAACGGAGCTTCAAAGGCTTCGGGGTTCGAATAAAACCTTATCTTTTTACAAATAATATCAAAAACAAATCTATAAGGAGGATTCTGTTATGTTTGAACTTACACCCTTTGCTCGCGGTAATCATTATTTGACCGCATACGACCCTTTCAAAGAAATGGAGGATTTCGAGAAGCACTTTTTCGGACGGCAGCTTCCTGCCTTCAAGGCCGATATTCGTGAGACCGAGCACGCATATATTCTCGAAGCAGATCTGCCCGGATTCTCCAAGGAGGATATCCACGCCGAAGTCAGAAACGGTTATCTCACCATTCACGCTGAGCACAAGACCGAGAAGGATGAGAAGGACGAAAAGGACAATTATATCAGGAGAGAGCGTTCTTACGGCTCTTTCAGCAGAAGCTTTGACCTTGAAGGCATCAGGAGCGATGAGATCACTGCCTCTTATAAAGACGGAGTTCTGTCGCTGACCCTGCCGAAGGCAGAAGCAAAACCCGAAGAGAGCAGACAGCTTGAAATTCAGTAAGTCCCCGGGGCTGTTGAATCCGATGCAGAACACGGTTTCTGTACATAGATCCAACAGCCCCACTCTATATCAACTCAGGAGGTACTCTTTATGAATATGAATCAGTTTACACAAAAAAGTATTGAAGCGTTGCAGGATATGCAGTCCTGCGCAATGCAAAACGGAAATCAGCAGGTCGAGCAGATACATTTGCTGTATGCCATTGTATCAAAAGAGGACGGGCTGATACCGAATCTGATCACTCAGTCGGGCGTCTCGCCGCAGAGTGTATGTTCGTTGACGCAAGAGGCGATAAATTCTCTTGCGAAGGTATCGGGCATGCAGGCTGATAAGCTTTATCTGTCTCGCGAGCTTGACGGCGTATTGACCGAAGCCGAGTCGCAGGCGAAAAAGATGAAGGACGAGTTTGTCTCGGTCGAGCACCTAATGCTCGCTCTTTTCGCCAAGTCGGATATGAAGGTCAAAGATATTTTCAGAAAAAGCGGACTGACGAAAGACGCCTTTCTCGGTGCGCTGAAGAATATTCGCGGAAACAGAACGGTCACGAGCGACAATCCCGAGCAGACCTATGACGTGCTGAACAAATACGGTCAGGATCTTGTTGCCAAGGCAAAGGAGCAAAAGCTCGATCCGGTCATCGGCAGAGATGACGAGATAAGGAACGTTATCCGTATTCTTTCGCGAAAGACCAAGAACAATCCCTGCCTTATCGGCGAACCCGGCGTCGGTAAGACCGCGATCGCGGAAGGGCTTGCAATACGAATAGCCAAGGGAGACGTTCCGGACAACCTCAAGGAGAGGGTCATCTTCTCGCTCGATATGGGCGCGCTGATTGCCGGAGCAAAATTCAGAGGCGAGTTTGAGGAAAGATTGAAAGCCGTACTCGAAGAGGTAAAGAACAGCGAGGGCAAGATCATTCTGTTCATCGATGAGCTTCACACCATAGTCGGTGCGGGCAAGACCGAGGGCGCAATGGACGCGGGAAATCTCTTAAAGCCAATGTTGGCGCGCGGCGAGCTTCACTGTATCGGTGCGACCACGCTTAACGAATACCGTCAATATATAGAAAAGGACGCGGCACTCGAGCGTCGTTTCCAGCCCGTAACGGTCGCCGAGCCTACGGTTGAGGATACCATATCGATATTGAGGGGACTCAAGGAGCGCTATGAGGTATTTCACGGAGTTAAGATCCACGACGGTGCGCTTATTGCCGCCGCAACACTTTCAGACCGTTACATTACCGACCGTTTTCTGCCCGATAAGGCGATCGACCTTGTCGATGAAGCGTGCGCGCTGATAAAGACCGAAATGAATTCGATGCCTTCCGAGATGGATGAGGTTGCACGAAAGATAATGCAGCACGAGATCGAGGAGGCGGCGCTTAAGAAAGAGGACGACAAGCTCTCACGTGAGCATTTGAAGGAGATTCAGGCAGAGCTTGCAGAAATGCGCGGTAACTTCAATGAAATGAAGTCGAAATGGGAGGTCGAAAAGCAGTCGATCGAGAAGCTTCAAAAGCTCCGTGAGGAGATAGAGCAGACTAATGCTGATATAGAGCGCGCACAGAACGAGTATGATCTCGCCAAAGCTGCCGAGTTGAAGTTCGGAAAGCTCCCCGAGCTTAAAAAGCAGCTTGAAGAAGAGGAGAAGCGTGCGGAAACCACGGGCAACAGCAATTCTTTGCTTCGTGACAAGGTAAGCGAGGAGGAGATATGCCGTATCGTGGCAAGGTGGACGGGTATTCCGGTCGACAAAATTATGGAGAGCGAGCGTGAAAAGCTGCTCGGACTTGAGGGCATACTTCACAAGCGTGTCATCGGTCAGGACGAGGCAGTCACCAAGGTCAGCGATGCGATACTCCGTTCGCGTGCGGGCATTAAGGACCCGCGCCGTCCCATCGGTTCTTTTCTTTTCCTCGGACCTACGGGCGTGGGCAAGACAGAGCTTGCAAAGGCTCTTGCCGAGGCACTCTTTGACGATGAGAAGAGCATGGTCCGTATCGATATGAGCGAATATATGGAGAAATATTCTGTCTCCAGACTGATTGGAGCGCCTCCCGGATACGTCGGCTACGACGAGGGCGGACAGTTGACTGAGGCAGTGCGCAGAAGACCATATTCGGTAGTGCTTTTCGATGAGGTCGAGAAAGCGCACCCCGACGTATTCAACGTGCTTTTGCAGGTGCTTGACGACGGACGTATAACTGACAGCCAAGGCAGGACGGTGGATTTTAAAAATACCGTCATTATCCTGACCTCAAACCTCGGCTCAAGCACGATACTCGACGGAATCACGCCGAGCGGAGATATCAGCGAGGAGGCGCGTCAGAGCGTGTCCGAGTTGCTCAAACGCAGCTTTCGTCCCGAATTTCTCAACCGACTCGATGAGATCGTGTTCTACAAGCCCCTCACGCGCGAGAATATCTACGGTATCGTCGACCTGCTTATCGCAGACCTCGACCGCCGTCTCAAAGATAAACAGCTCCATATTAACGTTACTCAAAAAGCTAAGGATTTCATTATGGATTCGGCATATGACCCCGCCTATGGCGCAAGACCGCTTAAGCGATTTATTCAATCCCGTATCGAAACTCTTATAGCTAAGGAGATCATCGGCGGTAACGTCGAATCTGACAGCACTTTGACGGTCGACTTTGACGGCTCAAGACTGTTGGTGGCAGAGTAAAATATTGGCTTTATTAGGTTTTTTGCTACCTTTCTTAGAAGAAAGGTAGCACCAAAGAATTTTCTACGAGAAAGTTTTTGGCATCAAGGCTGGTTTATTCAATCTGAATTTTATGCACAGCGTTTTCCAAGTAAGCTTTCTCGGGCAGCTCATCGCTACCGAGAAAGCTTTTTGTTTTATAATGAAGCAAGTGCTTTATTATAAAACAAGTTCTAAACCCACGTAATAGGTTTTTGATCAAACTTTTTCTAAAAAGTTTGCGAGGTGGATGGCGAGGAGCCCTCCTATATTTAAGTGGTGGAGGGCACGGAGCCCTCCTTGTCGCCCACGGCGGCGAAATCCCCATTGCTTCGACAAAGTATAAAAATTTATTCTAAGGTCTTTATTTTTTTCGAATACGGTGCTATAATGTAGGGGCAGAAAACCAAGACGGTTTAACGCCTTATATTCTTTTTGAGGAGGAAACTATGTGGGTTGCATTTGCATTCGGTTCGGCTTTCTTTGCGGGGTTGACCTCTGTTCTGGCAAAATGCGGTATTAAAAAGACCGATTCTACCGTGGCTACGGCTATAAGGACTGTAGTTGTGCTTGCTTTTTCGTGGGTGATGGTCTTTGTAGTCGGATCGCAGGGCCAGCTGACCTCTGTCGGCGGAAAAACGCTGTTGTTTTTAATTCTGTCGGGTATCTCTACCGGTGCGTCGTGGCTCTGTTATTTCAAGGCTTTACAGATCGGAGACATCAACAAGGTAGTTCCGATAGATAAATCAAGCACGGTGCTGACTATAATTCTGGCGTTTATTTTTCTCCGTGAAGAGATCAATTTGCCGCGAGCCATCGGTGTCGTACTTATTGCGATAGGTACTTTTATGATGATTGAAAAGAAGGACGTCCGAGCGGGAGAAGTCAAAGGTAAGAGCTGGCTTTTGTACGCTGTAGGCTCTGCCGTATTTGCAAGTCTGACCTCAATTCTCGGAAAGGTCGGTATCAGCGGCGTGGAGTCCAATCTCGGTACAGCCATTCGTACCGTAGTCGTATTGGTAATGGCGTGGATGATGGTGTTTGCAACGGGAAAACAGCACGAGCTTCGCGAAATATCAAAGAAGGAACTCGCTTTTATATGCCTGTCGGGTCTTGCGACGGGTGCATCCTGGCTGTGCTACTACAAAGCATTGCAGGACGGTCTTGCGAGCGTTGTTGTTCCCATAGATAAGCTCAGCATTCTGGTGACGGTTGCTTTTTCGGGCATCGTATTTCACGAACGTCTATCCAAAAAAAGTGCCGCGGGTCTTATTGCCATCGTGGCAGGCACGCTTATCATGCTGATACCGTAATGTTCTTGTAAATTTATGCAGATACCTTGATTTATCTGCGCTTTTATGGTACAATATAAATATGAAAAGATCGACCCGAGGGAGGTGACGCTTTTATGAATATACTTCACATGAAATACGCCGTTGAGGTTGCAAAGCTCGGCTCGCTCAACAAGGCAGCAGAGACATTGCTTATTGCTCAGCCCAATATCAGCCGTTCCATCAAGGAGCTTGAAGCCGATCTCGGTATCACGATATTCAACAGAAGCGCCAAGGGTATGGTGCTGACCCCGTCGGGAGAAGAATTTATCAATTATGCGCAGAGCATACTAAAGCAGATCGAGGAGGTTGAGCTGCTCTACAGACAGGGCTCACCCAAAAAGCAGAAATTCTCGGTTTCAGTTCCTCGCGCCTGCTATATTTCGGACGCTTTCGCAAGATTTTCAAGATCCATTTCCGACGATCCCGCAGAGATATTCTATAAGGAAACAAACTCACAAAGAACGATCAACAATGTACTCAACAATGATTACAAGCTCGGGATAGTTCGCTATGCTGAGAATTACGATAGATTTTTCAAGGAGATGCTTGAGGAGAAGGGATTTGTCTATGAGATGGTGGCTGAATTTTCCTATGTTCTCATTATGAGCCGAGACAATCCGCTTGCGGAAAAGGAAGAGATAAGATTCACAGATCTCTCGCCATATATAGAGATCGCTCACGCCGACCCTTATGTTCCCTCGCTTCCGCTTTCAAAGGTGGTCAAGGACGAGCTTCCCGACAATATCGATCGCCGTATATTCATATTCGAGCGTGCAAGTCAGTTTGACCTGCTCTGTGAAAATCCGGACACATTTATGTGGGTATCTCCCGCATCGCAAACGGTATTGGACAGGTATGGGCTGGTTCAGAAAAAGTGCGTAGACAATAAAAAAATTTACAAAGATGTTTTGATCTATCGGGATGGCTACAAGCTTTCAAAGCTCGATAAGCAATTCATTACAGAGCTTTGTGAGTCGCGCAGAAAGTATCTGAAATGAAGATAATGGCTTTGCAGAAATGCAGAGCCGTTTTTTATTGATATTACATATATCGATATTGATAATACCGATATAACATTTTAATTATTCACAAGTTTTTTTGCTTGTGGTATAATGTATGCGTAAAGAAAAATACATACACTGATAAGGAGAAAAATTATGGCACGTTTTACTTTACCCCGTGATCTCTATCATGGCAAGGGCGCTCTTGAGGCGCTGAAGAATCTTAAGGGAAGCCGCGCAATGGTTTGCGTTGGTGGCGGTTCTATGAAGCGCTTCGGTTTCCTTGACAGAGTTGTTTCCTATCTTAAAGAGGCAGGCATGGAGGTCGAGCTCTTTGAAGGTATCGAGCCCGATCCTTCGGTAGACACCGTTATGCGCGGTGCCGAGGCAATGCAGAAATTCCAGCCCGACTGGATAGTTGCGATCGGCGGAGGTTCTCCCATCGATGCTGCAAAGGCAATGTGGATAAAGTACGAGTATCCCGAGATCACTTTTGAGCAGATGTGCGTAGTATTCGGTATTCCCGAGCTTCGCAAGAAGGCTCGCTTCTGCGCAATTCCTTCGACTTCCGGTACTGCTACCGAGGTTACTGCTTTCTCTGTTATTACCGACTATAAGAAGGGTATCAAGTATCCTCTCGCTGACTTTGAGATCACTCCCGATGTTGCTATCGTTGACCCCGATCTCGCAGAGACCATGCCAAAGAAGCTCACGGCTCACACCGGTATGGACGCCATGACCCACGCTATTGAGGCATATGTTTCAACTGCTCACTGCGACTTTACCGATCCTCTTGCAATTTTTGCGATCAAGATGATCCAACAGGATCTCGTTGGCTCCTACAACGGCGATATGAGCAAGCGTGCCTCCATGCACAACGCACAGTGCCTTGCAGGCATGGCATTCTCCAACGCTCTTCTCGGTATCGTTCACTCTATGGCACACAAGACCGGTGCTGTATTCGAGGATCTCGGCGCGCACATCATTCACGGCGCGGCTAACGCTATGTACCTTCCCAAAGTTATTGCGTTCAACGCAAAGGACGAGACTGCAAAGAAGCGTTACGGCGTGATTGCCGACTACATGGGACTCGGCGGAGCTGACGACGACGAGAAGGTTGCAAACCTCATCGCTTACCTGCGCGGTATGAACGATGCGCTCAACATTCCTCAGTGCATTAAGAACTACGGACTTGACAGCCTTCCCACCGAGAACGGTTTCGTCCCCGAGGATATATTCCTCGAGAGACTTCCCGAGATCGCAAAGAACGCAGTTGCGGATGCTTGCACCGGCTCCAACCCCAGAGCAATTTCCGTAGAGGAAATGGAAAAGCTTCTTAAGTGCTGCTACTACGACACCGAAGTTGATTTTTGATAACGGGCAGACCGTAAAATAACTGACATGGCGGTTGCCGAATATTTCGGTAACCGCCTTTTTTCAAACGGAGGATAAAAATGTATAAAATAGCAGAAAAAAAGATATTGAATCCCACGGTGATACAGCTTTGGATAGAAGCACCGCTGGTGGCGAACAAAGCAAAGCCCGGACAGTTTATCATACTTCGCGTCGATGAGGACGGCGAGCGTATTCCTCTTACCGTTGCCGGAGTCAACAAGGAAAAGGGAAGAGTCAAGATTATTTTCCAGGTAGTCGGCGGTACGACAAAGAAGCTTTCCTACAAGGAAGCTGGCGAATACATTCAGGATTTTGTAGGTCCTCTCGGGGTGGCGACACACTTTGACGGACTCAAAAAAGTATGCATCGTAGGCGGCGGAGTCGGCTGTGCCATTGCTATGCCGATCGCCGAAGCACTTCACGAGATGGGTGCGAACGTTACGAGTATAATCGGCTTCAGAAGTAAAGAGCTTCTTATCCTTGAGGATGAGTTCAAAGCCTGCTCCGACACATTGCGCGTGATGACCGACGACGGCTCCTACGGCGAGCACGGCAACGTAACTCTTCCGCTTCGTGAGATGCTTGAATCGGGCGAGAAATTCGACATGATAATAACTATAGGTCCGATCATTATGATGAAGTTCGTCGTAGCGACGGCAAAGCCCTTCGGCATGCCTGTGACCGCTTCCATGAACCCCATTATGATAGACGGCACCGGAATGTGCGGCGGATGCCGCCTTACGCTCAACGTTGACGGCAAGAAGGTAACCAAGTTTGCCTGCGTTGACGGCCCCGATTTCAACGGATACGAGATAGATTTTGACGAGGCAATGTCAAGGGGCAGAATGTATTCGGATTTTGAGAGACACGCTTATGAGTCCTCTTGCAATCTTTTCAAAAAGGAGGGTAACTGATATGGCAAAAGCAAATATGAGTCTTACGAGAAATCCCATGCCCACGCAGGATGCAAAGGTGAGGGCACACAATTTTGACGAGGTCGCTCTCGGCTACAGCGAGGATATGGCGATCGACGAGGCTATGCGTTGCCTTAACTGCAAAAATATGCCCTGCGTTGACGGCTGCCCCGTTAAGGTACACATTCCCGAATTTATATCCAAAATAAAAGAGGGTGATTTCGAAGGGGCATACCGGGTGATATCCAATTCCTCATCTCTCCCGGCTGTCTGCGGCAGAGTATGTCCACAGGAAACACAGTGTGAGTCAAGGTGCGTCAGAGGAATAAAGGGCGAGTCGGTCGGTATCGGCAGACTCGAGCGATTCGTTGCGGATTGGCACAATACTTTCTGCACCGAGTTGCCCGAACGTCCCGAAAGCAACGGACACAGAGTTGCCGTTGTCGGCTCGGGACCATCGGGTCTTACCTGTGCCGGCGACCTTGCAAAGAAGGGCTATGAGGTGACGGTCTACGAGGCGCTCCATACGGCGGGCGGTGTACTTGTTTACGGTATTCCCGAATTCCGTCTGCCCAAGAAGATCGTGGCAAAAGAAGTCGATACGCTTAAAAAGCTGGGCGTTAACATAGAGACTAACGTTGTAATCGGAAAAACTTTGACCGTTGATGAGCTTTTCGATATGGGATATGAGGCTGTATTTATCGGCTCCGGCGCCGGACTTCCCAACTTTATGGGTATTCCGGGCGAATCCTTGAAGGGAGTTTACTCTGCGAACGAGTTTCTTACGAGAAGCAACCTTATGAAGTCTTATCTTGACGATCCCGAGACGCCTATCATGAAGGGCGGAAAGGTTGCCGTCGTCGGAGGCGGTAACGTCGCAATGGACGCGGCAAGAACGGCTCTTCGCCTGGGCGCGGAGAAGGTATATATCGTTTACCGCCGTTCAATGGAAGAGCTTCCCGCAAGACGAGAGGAGGTCGAGCACGCAGAGGAGGAGGGAATTGAATTCCGTCTGCTTTGCAATCCTACCGAGATCCTCGGCTATAACAATCCCGATGACGCAAGAGACCCCAAAAACGGGTTCGTTACGGGTATGACCTGCGTCAGAATGGAACTCGGAGAGCCCGACGAACGCGGCAGACGTCGCCCCGTAGAGATCCCGAACAGCGAATTTACCATCGACGTGGATACCGTTATTATGTCCATCGGTACTTCTCCCAATCCGCTTATCAAGTCCACCACTAAGGGACTTGAAGTCAACCGCCACGGAGGTATCGTAGTTAACGAGGACGCACTTACTTCGCGTGACAACGTCTACGCGGGCGGAGATGCAGTTACAGGCGCCGCTACCGTTATCTCTGCTATGGGCGCAGGCAAGATCGCGGCAAGATCTATTGATAAGGCTTTGGGGAATTAAGGTAAGTTAGCTTTTTATTGGTTTTTTGCTGCCTTTCTTTCGCAGAATAACTCCGCTTCGCTCCGTGTCGAGTTTTCAAGGCTTGCTTTGAAAACATCGGGTAGCGCCAAAGAACTTGCTGTGAGGAAGTTGTATGGCATAAATGCCGGTTTATGCGGTTTAAATCTGATAATGAGTAGTTTTTATAGTGAAGCTTTCTCGGACAGCTCATCGCTGCCGAGAAAGCTTTTTATATGCTCATCCCGCTTTTTCCAAAGGCGGAGCCTTGGTATCCCCCGGCATAGATATACGCTCTTCTGACGCTTTTTACATTCTGAAACAAAATAATTATTGAAATTTTTCTTGATATATGTTATAATGTACTCACATGAAATATGAGAGGTAAACGTTATGACAGTACGAGTCCTCCTTCTCTCAAGAAACGATATGAACATAGAGCAGTTTCGCTGTCAAAACGGGGCTGCTTTTTATTGATAAACAGATTATCGATTTATATTATATCGATATCAATATTACCGATATAACATTTTTATAATTCCCTCTGAAGGGAAAGTGTGATATAATATTAACGATGAAAGCAAGGAGGTGGCAAATGAACGTATATTCTATCCCCAAGGCAACACTCGGGCGGCTTCCGCTCTATCTTCAGTATCTGAGAAGTTTGCCTGAATCGGGCACAAGTACGATATCTGCAACGGCGATCGCAAAGGCTCTGTCGCTCGGAGAGGTTCAGGTACGCAAGGATCTCGCGGCTGTCAGCGGTGCGGGAAAACCCAAGGTCGGATACGGGAAGGCAAAGCTTATAGCTGACATTGAACGCAATCTCGGATATGAAAGCTTGACCAATGCGGTTTTGGTCGGTGCGGGAAAGCTTGGCAGGGCTTTGCTCGACTACGACGGATTTAATGAATTCGGCGTTCAGATAATTGCCGCCTTTGATTGCAACGAGCAGGTCATTCGCATCGGCAAAACGTCAAAGGATATACTTCCCATCAGCACGCTCGACGCATTTTGCAAGGAGCACGACGTCAAAATAGGTATCATTACGGTAGGGCAGGGTTCTGCTCAGGATGTTTGCGAAAAGCTCATATCGAGCGGAATTTCGGCAATTTGGAATTTTGCTCCATGTGCTCTGAAGGTACCCTTCGGCGTACTTGTTAAGCAAGAAAATCTGGCTTTATCGCTTGCATATCTAAATAATCAGATAAGTAAATAATTTTCAGGAGGGAATAGAAAAATGAACGGAAAAGCTTACGAGATCGTAGACAGTGTAGAGAAGCTTGAAGGAGCGCTGGAGCGA
>CAYQEY010000046.1:0-10635 GCA_964416635.1 uncultured Lachnospiraceae bacterium
TACCGGGCCGTTTGGTGGGAACAATAGGGCTCGAACCTATGACCCTCTGCTTGTAAGGCAGATGCTCTCCCAGCTGAGCTATGCTCCCATCGCTTATCGTTTCCGACAGCTTTATCATTATACCATATAGAAATACACTTGTCAATACTTTTTTCTAAATTTTTTAAATATTTTCACGTTCTTTATCTTCTCTTTCTATTGCTTTTTTTGTCGTTTGGTGTTATAATGATATTGGTTTTGTATTTTGAATTTGTGAGGTTTTCCATGGATAATCTTAATATCAATTTTGCGCTTCCTATCGAAGCACTTGAAGAAAAAAAACTGTCAACTTCATCTATATTCGACGGCAGAGTACTTCACGTACGTCTTGACAAGGTCTCGCTTCCCAACGGAAAGGTCTCCACAAGAGAATATTGTCACCACAACGGAGCGGTATGCGTTATCCCGATAACGGATACGGGAGAGGTAATCTGCGTTCGTCAATACCGCTATCCCTTCCATGAGGATCTTTTAGAAGTCCCCGCAGGCAAGCTTGATTCTCCCGAGGAGGATCCTGACGACGCCGTTCGCCGTGAGCTCCGCGAAGAGACCGGAGCAACCGCACATAGGATCACCTATCTTGGAAAATACTATCCATCCCCGGCAATACTTGACGAATGTATATATATGTATATGGCAGAAGGACTCAGCTTCGGCGATACCGACTTTGACGACGATGAGTTTATAGAGACGGTAAAGATACCGCTTGACACACTCGTAGACCTGACTCTTGAGGGTAAGATACGCGACGGTAAAACACAGGTCTGTGCTCTGCGCGCTAAAATGATGCTTGAGCGCAGAGAACGCAAATAATGCTGATATTTACGCTCATTGTGCTGTCGGTCTCGATCCTCGCCGTAGCTTACGTGTTTTTGGTAATGCCAAGAGCCGTAGACGGTGCCGATATGGACCTTCAAAGCACGGATTATGCAAGCAACGGGCTGTGGAGCAAAAACGTTCCGAAAGCTTCAACTGAAGCATTTCGCTTGGCAAAGGAACTTGGCTACGGCGTGGAAATATCGCTTGCACTCTCTCGCGACGGCGAGATCTTCGTAGTTTCAGATGAAGATCTTTACAGATTATGCGGATCACACAAAAAGCTGTCGTCGCTCTCCTCAGCGCAGATATACGCTCTAAGACCGGGTATCGGATATCTTCTGCCGAAGCTATGCGACCTGCTTTCTCTCATAGACGGAAACGTACCGATATTGATCGAGATAAAGAGCGACGAAAGTGCTCCGACGCTCTGCAAAAAGCTATGCCACGTGCTTGACGGATATCACGGAGCCTTTGCGATAGAATCTATCGATCCGAGAGTTCTTGAATTTTTCAAGAAATATCGTCCGAGATACGCAAGGGGACAAATAACCGCAAGTCGCTCGGATATGCCGACTGGCGCCTTTTCGCGCTTTATGCTCAGGCATCTTTTCGTAAATATCGTCTCCCGACCCGATTTCATTGTCACAGACGGAAATCTTGTGCACGAGCCCGCATTTCTGCTCGCGACTAAGCTCTTTGGCAGGCGCGGATTTGTACGTCCGGTAAAAACCGAACGCCGGTACGCGATCTGCCGCAAGCTCTCGCTGTACGCGATCTTCGAAAACATAAGACCAAAATAATTTAAAGGAATTATAAACATATGAAAAAAGCCTACTCCACAGCAGATATACTGCTACCCGACTTCAAAAAAATCGATGCCAAAAAGTGGGCAGTCATCGCTTGCGACCAATTCACAAGCGAGCCTCGCTATTGGGAAAATGTCGAAAAAACGGTCGGCGACGCTCCCTCTACCCTACGAATGATCCTCCCCGAGGTATATCTTTCGGAGAGTGAGAAGCGCATACCGCTTATCAACTCGACGATGGACGAGTATATGGACAAGCATCTTATATCTCACCCCGATTCGATGATATACGTTGAAAGGATTCAATCCGACGGTACTATTCGCCGCGGTATCGTCATGGCTGTCGATCTTGAGTGCTACGATTTTAGACGCGGCGCAAGCTCGCTCATCCGAGCTACAGAAGCTACCGTAATCGAAAGGATCCCTCCGAGAGTTGCGATCCGCCGCGGAGCGAACGTCGAGCTTCCCCACGTAATGCTGCTTATTGATGACCCCAAGCATACGGTTATCGAACCGCTTTCGGCAACCAACTGTCCGAACGTTGCTTACGATACCGATCTCATGCTCGGCGGCGGACATATAACTGGAAGATTTCTCAGCGACGAGGCAAAGAGATCTGTAGCAGATGCACTTGATGCGCTGATAACTCCCGGGGCTATGGGCGAGCGCTACGGCAGTACATCTCTTGCTCCCTTGCTTTTTGCAGTCGGCGACGGCAACCATTCGCTCGCTACCGCAAAGACGATATATGAGGAGATAAAGGCGAACATAGGTGCTGACGCAGCTGCTTCACACCCTGCGCGCTACGCGCTTATCGAGGTAGTCAACATTCACGACGAGGCTCTCAGATTTGAGCCCATATACCGCGTCGTTTTCGGAGTTGACCCCGACGATATTCTTACAAAGCTTGAAAATTACTTAAATTCTCTCTCGGGTACGTCAAATGCACAAACGATCGAATATATAAGCACGGCAAAGAGAGGAAAGCTCGTTGCCGCACATCCCGAAAAACAGCTTACCGTAGGTACGCTTCAGGATTTCATAGATGCGTATATTAAAGAAAATCCCTCTGCCGAAGTCGATTACATACACGGCGAGGAATCGGTCAAAAGCCTTATTTGCGATACATCCGTAGGATTCATTTTCTCCGGAGTGAGCAAATCAGAGCTTTTCAAGACGGTCATATACGACGGTGCTCTGCCCCGCAAGACATTCTCGATGGGACACGCTGAAGATAAGAGATACTATCTCGAATGCAGAAAGATCACAAAATAAATTATCGGAGAAACATGATGAGCGATTCTTGGGAAAAACTGAAAAGCGAATGTCAAAGTTGCATAGGCTGTGAGCTTCACAAAACACGAACAAACTGCGTCTTCGGCACGGGTAACGTCGAGGCTGACATTCTTTTTGTCGGCGAGGCGCCCGGAGACAACGAGGACAAGACGGGAATACCCTTTGTCGGCCGCGCGGGACAGCTGCTTGACCAATATTTATATGCTGTTGACATTCCGCGCGAAAGCGTTTACATAGCCAATATTCTCAAATGCCGTCCGCCAAAAAACCGTGATCCTCTTCCCGACGAAGAGGATGCCTGCATCGACTTTTTACGCAGACAGATAAAATTGATTAAGCCGAAGATGATAGTTTGTCTGGGCAGAATATCTGCTATGAGACTGATAAGAGCCGATTACAAAATAACAAAAGAGCACGGCGAGTGGGTGCAGAAAGGAAACTTCCTTATGACCGCCGTATATCACCCTGCGCTTCTGTTGCGAGACCCTCGCCGCAAGGAAGAAATGCTCATAGATATGAAAAATATCAAAAAAAGGCTTGATGAAATGAAAACCGAAAGGACTTGACCCCCCAATGATAGACTTTTCAGCTTTTCTGAACACTGTAATCACGATATTCGTTATACTCATCGTGGGATTTGTACTCGGAAAGATAAAAATTATTGACTCTGCAGCATCAAAAAAATTCTCTGCACTGATCGTTTCCATAGGGCAGCCTGCACTTATAATCAATTCAATAATAAGCAAGCCCTACTCCCCCGCTAATTTTAAGCTTTCTCTTATAAGCCTTTGCTTCGGATTCGCAATGCACATAATTATGGCTGTGATCGCCTTTTTCGCTTGCATAAAGATTAAAGACCTCAACGAGAGAAAGATAACCGAATTTGCAATGATATTCGGAAATATCGGATTTTTGGGTATCCCGGTCATGGGATCGCTTTTTCCCGATAACGGAGCATTTGTCGCATCATTTTTCGTAGTAAGCTTCAATATTCTGCTCTGGATCATCGGACTTGCCATCATGGCACGCAAGCGTGATGACATAAAACTTACGGTAAAGAAAATATTCATCAATAAAGGAACGGTCCCCACTATCATAGGATTTCTGATATTCCTCATACCCGCCGCATTTCCGAGCTTTACACTTCCCACGGTCGTAAGCTCAAGTATTCAGTATATAGCCTCGCTCTGCACTCCGATATCCATGCTGATCATAGGAGCCCTCCTCTCCACGAGGAGCATGAAGCAGATCTTCGGCTCGGGCAAGGTATATTATCTCTGCCTTTTCAAGCTACTACTGATCCCGCTTTTCTTCTGTTTCGCGCTCAAAATACTCGGATTTTCCGACTTCTGGGTACTTTTCGTCACAGCGACGTCCGCCATGCCTTCTGCAAGCACAACGAGTATGTTCGCCGAGCTATACGATACTGCCCCGGGATTTTCAGCACAGGGCGTAGGAACCTCTACTCTGCTTTCAATCGCAACAATGCCGCTCGTTATATTTGTGGCAACGGAAGTCATCAAGTGGAATATATCTCTTTTCTGAAAAAAGCAATTTTTTTGTTCAAAAGTCTTGACAAAAAGACGTTGTAGTGCTAAAATTACATTATCGAACTTAAGGAGACAGTAAAAATGAGTCGTATTTTCGTTGACAAGTTTTTTTACCTTTACTTTTATTACTTTTGCGGTAATAATTGATAAGGGTGTTTTGTTGCGGGGATCGGAGTTTTTACTGATTTAAAGGTTTTATTTAGTATTTAACGCCTCTCGATGCTAAGCACCGAGAGGCTTTTGGTTTGATATTGTCCTTTCGGTATTCATCGGAGCTTGCAAAATACCGAAAACAAATTCAAAAACCAAAAGGAGAAAGAAAAAATGATCGCAGTACTCAAGCAAGGAACAACCGAAAAACAAATTGAAAATCTTTCGTCATGGCTCAAAACTCAGGGACTTGACGTTCATATTTCAAAAGGAAGCAACCACACCGTTGTTGGACTCATCGGCGACACGAGCAAGATAGATGAGGAGCTTCTCGAAAGTCTCGATATCGTCGACAGCGTAAAGCGGATCAGCGAACCCTTCAAGAGCGCAAACAGAAAATTCCATCCCGATGACAGCATTATAAGAGTAGCAGACACCTCGGTCGGCGGAGATACCTTTGCCATTATTGCAGGTCCATGCTCCGTCGAGAGCGAGGCTCAGGTCATGGAAATTGCAAGATCGGTAAAGAGATCGGGAGCAACTATGCTTCGCGGCGGTGCTTTCAAGCCGCGTACATCCCCATACGATTTTCAGGGTCTTAAAGCAGACGGCATCGAGCTTTTGCGTGAAGCGAAAAAGGAAACCGGTCTTCCCATCGTTACCGAGATAATGAACGCAAACCATCTTCCGCTATTCGAGGACGTAGACGTTATTCAGATCGGTGCGCGCAATATGCAGAACTTCGAGCTTCTCAAAGAGCTGGGACGAACGAAGAAGACCGTTCTTCTCAAACGCGGTCTTGCAAACACTCTTAAGGAATTTCTCATGTCTGCGGAATATATCATGGCAGGAGGAAACGAAAATATCATACTTTGCGAGCGCGGAATACGCACATTCGAGACCTACACGAGAAATACTCTTGATCTTTCCGCAGTTCCTATGCTTAAGGAGCTCACTCATCTTCCGATTATCGTTGATCCCTCACACGCAACCGGCGTTGCGCGCCTTGTAAAGCCAATGGCGATGGCGGCGGCGGCCTGCGGAGCCGACGGACTTATGATCGAGGTACACAACGACCCCACGCACGCGCTTTGCGACGGTGCACAGTCGCTCACGCCCGAAGCTTTTGACGACGTAACGCGTGCGGTACGCCGCATACTCGGTGCAATAAAGGAGCTTTGATATGACCGTGGGAATTTGCGGTCTCGGCCTTATCGGCGGGTCTATGGCAAAGGCATATAAGGAGTCGGGACACAGGGTACTCGGCTTTGATACAAACGAATCCACTCTCGGATACTGCTCGCTTGCGGGTATAACCGATGGGGTGCTTGATGAGAACACGATAGGTGAATGTGAGCTTATCTTCGTCGCGCTTTATCCCATAGCATCAATAAAATATCTTGAGGACATAGCCCACCTTATTCCAAAGAATGCCACTGTCATAGATCTGTGCGGCACTAAGGCCAAAATATGCGAGTGCGGCTTCAGACTCGCAAAGGAATACGGTTTTACCTTCGTCGGCGGACACCCGATGGCAGGAACTCAGTATTCCGGAATAAAATATGCTCGAGCCTCCCTTTTCAAAAATGCGCCCATGGTGCTCGTTCCGCCGATGTACGACGATATTTCGTTTTTAGACGGGATAAAACAGCTTCTCGCACCCGCAGGATTCGGAAAATTTTCGGTCACTACCGCAGAGCGCCACGACGAAATGATCGCATTTACCTCACAGCTTGCGCACATTGTTTCCAATGCGTATGTAAAGACACCGACCGCGCAGGATCACAAGGGCTTTTCCGCAGGAAGCTACAAGGATATGACACGTGTAGCCTGGCTTAACGAAAATATGTGGACCGAACTTTTCCTTGAAAACAAGGAACATCTTCTGTATGAGCTCGACCACATAATAGCATCGCTCGGCGAATACAGAGATGCAATAGCAAAAAATGATGCCGATACGCTTCGCTCACTGCTTCGCGACGGTCGTATAGCAAAAGAAAAGGTAGACGGCTGACATAAGCAAAAATAAAATTTGAGCATATAGTAATAAAGGATAATAATATGAGAACAGTAAGAGTAAACGCCTCTTCATCTTACGACATAATGATAGGAAAAGGACTTCTCACCTCCTTGGGAAGCTACACAAAGGATGTCGTGGGCGATTGCAAGCTTTGTATAGTTACCGATGATAAGGTAAACTCTCTTCATTCAAAGAGTGCAGAGATGGCGCTTGAAAATGCGGGATACGTATATGAAAAATTCGTTATTCCGAACGGAGAAGCGTCAAAAAACACTGCAAATCTCATCGCCCTTCTTGAATTCTTAGCCGAAAAACGCTTCACAAGGAAGGACTGCATCGTGGCTCTCGGCGGCGGAGTAGTGGGAGATCTTGCGGGATTTGCTGCAGGCGTTTACCTGAGAGGCATACGCTTTATTCAGGTACCTACCACCCTGCTTGCAGCAGTAGACTCGTCTGTCGGCGGTAAAACGGCGGTAGATCTTGTCGCGGGAAAGAATCTGGCGGGTGTTTTCCATCAGCCCTCGCTTGTACTTTGCGATGTCAACACTCTTGACACGCTTGAGGAGGATATATTTGCCGACGGATGCGCAGAGGTAATCAAATATGCCATGATCAACGACAGACCAATGTTTGACAGACTCAAGGCGGGAATCAAATGCAATATCGAGCAGGTAATCACCGAATGTGTAGCTCACAAGGCAGATATAGTCTCGAAGGATGAATTTGACCGCGGATGCCGTCAGCTTCTCAATCTCGGGCATACCGTCGGGCACGCGATAGAGCTTTGCTCTTCTCTTTCGATCTCGCACGGAAGTGCCGTTGCTATAGGTACCGTAGTGGTTACTAAAATGGCTGTAGAGCTTGGACTCTGCCCGAGTGCCGAGCTTGAAGAGACCGTCGCTCTGTTCAGTGCACAAGGGCTGCCCGTTAAATGCGATTTCAGTGCTGAAGAGCTTGCGGCAGTTGCAACAGCCGACAAAAAGAGATCGGGAGACACGATAACTCTTATCGTTCCGCACGGAATAGGAAACTGCAAGCCTCTTACAATTCCCGTCAGCGAGCTTTGCACATACATCAAAAAAGGACTTTAAAATATGAACATGTCTATTTCCTGCACCTCGGCTCAGGGTAAAATAAAGGCGATAGCTTCCAAATCGGTTGCTCACAGACTTCTCATCTGCGCCGCGTTTGCCGATCTGCCGACACGCATACGGTGCGACGAGACAAACAACGACATAGCGGCGACTGCCGCCTGCCTTTCAGCTCTTGGAGCACGCATAGAGCGTAATGCTCCATACTACGACGTAACGCCGCTGAATCGTGACCGTATAGAAAAAAACTCCGTATTGCCATGCGGAGAGAGCGGCTCAACACTTCGATTCTTACTTCCCGTTGCGGCGTCAGTAGGAGCAGATTGCTCGTTTTTGCTTGATGGCAGGTTACCCGAGCGACCGCTCTCACCGCTTCGAGAAGAGCTTGAAGCACATTCTTCCGTCATTTTTGGCGTAAACCCATTGAAAATACAAGGAAAGCTGTCAGGAGAACACTTTGAGATCGACGGAAACGTCTCCTCGCAGTTTGTCAGCGGTCTGCTTTTTGCCCTTGCGCTACTCGATAGAGAGTGCACATTGACAGTAAAAGGAAATATTGAATCTGCACCGTATATTGATATTACCTGCGACGCACTGAGGCTCTTCAAAGTACCGATACAAAAAAACGGAAATACCTATACGGTTGCATCAAAAGGACGTCTGATCTCTCCGCGGATGATCGATGTAGAGGGAGACTGGTCTAACGCCGCATTTCCGCTCGCATTGGGTGTAATGGGCGGAGAGGTAGAGATAAGCGGGCTTAATCCTCAGTCTTCTCAGGGAGATAAAGCGATAGTTGACATACTTCGTGAATTCGGCGGAGATATCTCCTATTGCGAGGCTACCGAATCCTATCGAGCAAAGACTTCCTCGCTGAGAGGCACCGACATTGACGCCTCTCAGATACCCGATCTTGTGCCGATACTTGCCACCGTTGCATCGATAGCAAAAGGCACTACAAGAATATACGGTGCGGCACGTTTGCGTCTTAAGGAGAGCGACCGCCTGCAGAGCGTATCCGACGTTCTCGGCGCACTCGGAGCAAACATTACGCAGACCGACGACGGACTCCTGATCGTCGGACAGAATTCTCTTTTTGGCGCATCCGTCGACTCATTCAACGACCATAGGATAGCAATGAGTGTCGCAGTTGCTGCTTCCATATGCACCGGGGAGATCTCCCTCTCAGGTGCACAAGCCGTTACAAAATCTTATCCTCGCTTTTGGGATGATATGCGTAAGCTCGGTATGGTCTGCATAGAAAAATGAGAGGGTAAATAATACTTGAAAGATTGCCTGAAATGTAGTACAATCTTATATGTGACGTCTCACTTCGACGTCTTTCTCACAAATAAAAATAAAGAAAGATAAAACTATGTCTACAAGCTACGGAAAAAATCTTAAAATTTCAATATACGGCGGCTCACACGACGAACATATAGGAATAGTTGCCGAACAAATGCCCAAGGGCTTTAAATTCAATATTCAAGAGCTGCTTGACTTTATGCAACGGCGCGCTCCCGGAAACAGTCTGCTGTCGACTCAACGCAAGGAGCCTGACCGTCCCGAGTTTTTGTCGGGTGTTTCATGCATTGACGAAGAAAGCGCAACTCTTGACGGCAATGAATTTCACGCTATCATAAGAAATACATCTCAGCGCCCGGCTGATTACTCAAATCTTCAGTTCGTTCCACGCCCCTCACATGCGGATTTCACCGCAAGAATGAAATACGGCGATAACGTGGATCTTCGCGGCGGCGGACACTTTTCGGGCAGACTTACTGCTCCCATGTGTATCGTCGGCGGTATATGCCTGCAGTATCTGCGCACCTTCGGCATTGAGATTGCGGCGCATTTATATTCCATAGGCGGCGTCAAGGATACTCCCTTTGACCTTGCAAGGGTCGGAATGGCTGAGTTTGATACTCTTCGCATCCGAAAAAGCTTTCCCGTGCTCGATTTCGAAGCGGGAAAAAGAATGATGGAGAAGATAGATATCGCACGCACCGAAAAGGATTCGGTCGGCGGTATAATCGAATGTGCCGTTCTCGGACTCCCTGTTGGACTCGGCGAGCATATGTTTGACGGAGTTGAAAATCGCATATCCGGTATCGTTTTCGGAATACCCGCTGTAAAGGCAATAGAATTCGGCAACGGTTTTGCGTGTGCCTCTCTGCGCGGCTCGGAAAACAACGATCCGTTCTGCACGGACGGCAAAAAAATATACACCAAAACGAATAACTGCGGAGGTATATTGGGCGGAATGAGTGACGGTATGCCGCTCGTCTTCCGCGCGGCTATGAAGCCGACCCCCTCTGTTTACTGCGAGCAGGACAGCGTCGATATGACGACCATGACTCCCGTGAAGCTCTCTATAAAAGGCAGACACGATCCCTGCGTCGCAGTACGCGCGCTTCCCGTATTCGAAGCGGCAACGGCTATTGCCATCGTTGATATGCTGCTTGATGAAAATTCACCTAAGATAACTCAAATTAAATGACGCTGAATTAAAAACGCTTTAATTCGAGGTAATTATGATATTAAATTCAAAACACACCTTCTGCGCAAGCTATATAGGCTATACCACACAGGCTCTCGCAATAAACTTTGCGCCCCTGCTTTTCGTTACCTTTGAGAAAAGCTATGATATCTCTATAACCAAAATAAGCCTGCTCATCGCCATCAGCTTTATTACCCAGCTGTCTGTCGATGCTCTCGAGGCTAAATTTTATTCAAAGCTGAATACTCGTATATCCATAGTATTCGGACATGCGTGCAGTGCACGCATGTCCGAATACTATGGATATACGAGTATTCGGACATGCGTGCACTGCACTCGGACTTATATCCTACGCTATTCTTCCA
>CAYQEY010000046.1:10735-15581 GCA_964416635.1 uncultured Lachnospiraceae bacterium
AGTATTCGGACATGCGTGCACTGCACTCGGACTTATATCCTACGCTATTCTTCCAACTCTTATGAATAACGCCTTCGCCGCACTCGTTATATCCACGGCTCTTTGCGCCATAGGCGGCGGTATTATTGAAGTTCTCATAAGCCCCATAGTGGAGGCATGCCCCACGGAAAACAAGGCTCGTGCCATGAGCATATTGCACTCCTTTTACTGTTGGGGAACGGCTCTGACCATACTCGGCTCCACTCTGTTTTTCGCCTTTTTCAATATTGAAAGATGGAGGATACTGAGTTGTCTGTGGGCACTTATTCCCACAGTCGGCGCACTTCTGTTCTGCTTCGTTCCGATATACGAGCTTGAAGCTGATACGGCAGATGGAAAGAAAAGACTTGAGAACAAAGCTCTTTTCCGCTCTCCGCTTTTTTGGGCATTCATACTTATGATGTTCTGTGCGGGTGCTGCCGAGATGGCAATAAGTCAATGGGCATCGAGCTTTGCCGAAGCGGGGCTCGGAATAAATAAAGCTTTGGGAGATCTGCTGGGTCCTTTCGCATTTGCCGTGTTTATGGGTACGACAAGACTTATTTACGCGCTTATGAGCAAAAAGGTACGCCTGACGGCGTTTATCACATTATCCGCCGTACTCTGCACCCTGTCTTATTTTTTAACGGCGCTCTCGCCTTATCCCCTGCTCTCGCTCATCGGCTGTGCGCTCTGCGGCGTATCCGTTGCGATCATGTGGCCGGGTACGTACAGTCTTGCCGCACAGCATATAACCTTCGGCGGAGTTCGTATGTTTGCCTTATTGGCACTTGCCGGGGACGTTGGATGCGTGGTGGGACCGTCTGTCGCAGGATTTATCGCAGACCTTTTCGGCGGCGAGCTTAAGATATCATTCGGTATCTGTGCTCTCTTCCCGATCATAATACTTGCTCTGATTCCCATAGTGCTGACATACGCTAAAAAAGATTTGAAAGATCAGAAACAAAATTGATATATAAAGGACGTAAAATAATGGAACTCAATGAGTTAAGACAACAGATAGATGAGATAGACCGAGAGCTGGTCTCGCTTTTTATCCGTCGTATGAATTGCTCGGCAAGCGTTGCCGAATATAAGCGAGAGCACAATATGCCCGTGCTTGATGCAAGCCGCGAGCGCGATTTGCTGAATAAGATATCAGAGCTTTCCGGAGCTGAATTTGAGGAGTATTCGAGAACTCTGTATTCCACAATCCTCTCGCTTTCACGCTCTTATCAGCACAAGCAGTTGGGAGAAACATCCGAGCTTTATAACGAGATAGTAAAGGCGATTGACCAGACCCCGAAAATGTTTCCGGAGCGTGCAATGGTAGCGTGTCAGGGTGTCGAGGGGGCATATTCGCAGATAGCCGCCGAGCGACTTTTCGGAGCTCCGGATATCATGTTCTTCTCGAATTGGGAAAAGGTCTTTTCGGCGATCGAGGCAGGGATGTGCCGATATGGAGTCATCCCGATAGAAAACAGCACTGCCGGATCGGTAAAAAAGGTCTACGACCTTATGATAAGCCGCAACTTTAAGATAGTTCGCACCGTTCGAATCAAGATAGACCACTGTCTGCTTGCAAAAAAGGGGACTAAACTTGCCGACTTAAAGGAGATTTTTTCCCATGAGCAAGCTATCAGCCAATGCGCATCATTCCTTGCTTCCCTCGGACCTGACGTCAAAATAACCCCTGTTGAAAATACCGCAAAAGCGGCGGAAATGGTTGCAAATTCCAACAGAAATGACGTTGCTTCCCTTTCCTCGCGTTCCTGCGCCGCTCAATACGGACTTAACGTGCTATCCGATTCCGTTCAAGACAACGGGAACAATCACACCCGCTTCATATGTATAACCAACAATCTTGAAATTTATCCCGGTGCCGACCGAACCTCGCTTATGCTCGTGACCCCACACAAACCCGGCGCACTTTTCAGAATACTTTCGCGTTTCAATGCTCTCGGCATCAACCTTATCAAGCTTGAATCGCGTCCTATTCCCGACAGGGATTTTGAGTTCATGTTCTACTTTGACCTTGAATCCTCTGTATATTCCCCCAAGCTTGCAGGGCTTCTCGCAGAGCTTGATCAGGAGTGCGAGGAGTTCACCTATCTCGGCTCTTACTCGGAGGTGATCTGATGAAATACGGATATAGAGACCTAAAATGCGGTCTTATCGGAAAAAAGCTTGGGCACAGCTTCTCTCCGATTATTCACAACAAGCTTGCTGACTATCCGTTTGAGCTTCTCGAGCTTGCGCCCGAGGACCTTGAGATATTTGCCAAAAGCAACAAATTCGACGCATACTGCGTAACCATACCCTATAAAAAGGATATAATGCCCTTTCTTGACGTAATATCCGATGAAGCGCTTGCTATAGGTGCCGTCAACGTAGTTGTCCGCAAGCCTGACGGAAAGCTGTACGGTTACAACACCGATTATTTCGGCTTTGACTATATGGTAAAGCGTTCAGGAGTCAGCGTATCGGGCAAAAAAGCCATGGTTTTCGGTCGCGGAGGCGCATCGGCTACGATATGCACGCTTCTTCGCGACAGAGGTGTCAGCGAGCTTGTAACCATTGACATCGAAGATAATACACCCGAAAATCTTGCAAGGCACGCCGACGCGCAGATAATAGTAAACACTACTCCGGTCGGAATGTATCCGAATACGGGAAAAGCTCCCACCTCTCTTTCATATTTCCCTGAATGTCAGGCACTGTTCGACGTTGTGTACAACCCCGCGCGCACCGCTCTTATGATAGAAGCTGAGAAGCTCGGGATAGCGACTGTCGGAGGGCTTTCAATGCTGGTAGCTCAGGCGGCTAAGGCTTTTGAACACTTTACAGGAGACGACTATGAGGATGGTATCATAGAAAGTATACTTTCGGATATCACCTGCGAAACAAGCAATCTGATACTTGTAGGTATGCCGGGATGTGGAAAAAGCTCGGTAGGAAGATTGATTGCCGAGTCATTGAAGCGTGAATTTTTGGATGCCGATATCGAATTTGAAAAAATGCACGGCATACCCCCCGCTGAAGCTATAAAAACTCTCGGAGAGGACAAATTCAGGCTCATGGAGACAGAAACGCTTGACGCGCTCACAAAACTCAGCAGCAAGATCATCGCAACCGGCGGAGGAGCGGTAACGCGCGAATGCAACTATCCCTTGATGCACCAGAACGGAGTGATAGTTTTCCTTGAGCGTGACCTTGACAAGCTCCCAACGGACAACCGTCCTATCTCGCAAAATCGTTCTCTTACCGACCTTTACTCAGAGCGTATCGATTCCTATCTCCGCTTTGCGGACATCACGGTCAAGAGTACTGAAATTCAGGAAAAGACCGCAGACATGATCATCGACAAATTCAAAAAATATTTCAAAGGATAAGCATATGAAAATTCTTGTTATAAACGGTCCTAATCTAAATATGCTCGGTATACGCGAGCCCGATATATACGGCAAGCAGGACTTTGCCGCATTGGAAAAATATATCCGCGACTCGGCAAACGAGCTCTCACTCAAGGTCTCACTCTTCCAGTCGAACCACGAAGGAGAGATAGTGGATATCATTCAATCTGCTTACGGTGTCTACGACGGAATAGTCATCAACCCCGCCGCATATACACACACAAGCGTTGCGATACTTGACGCGCTCAAAGCCGTTGGAATACCGACGGTTGAAGTACATCTTTCGGACATCAATTCAAGAGAAGAATTCCGACGCCATTCATACATTTCTCCGGTTGCAAAAAAAACAGTATGCGGACTTGGCTTCGAGGGTTACAGAAAAGCTCTTGAATATTTTATATAAGCCATGCAGATACGATTTTTAGTTATTGAAGATGATATTCGTCTTCTGGGACTTCCGCTAAAGCTTTCTCCCACGGAGTCAAAGCTCCTTCGGGCAATAGCGGAAAATCAGAGAATGACGATAGATGACCTTGCAGGACTTTTGAATGACGGTGTCAGCCGCGGAAACGTAGCTGTACATATAAATGCCATAAATCGCAAAGCTGAGCGAATAAGCTCGAGAAAGCTCGTTTTATTTAAATCGAACGCATATCAGATAAATCAGTTTATGTAGGGCAGAAAATGAACAGAGAAAACTACAGTCTTCATCTTGAAAACACGCTCAAGGCTATCAAAAATGAGGGTAAGCGGAAAACTCTGCTTCTGCACGCCTGCTGTGCTCCCTGTTCGAGCTATGTGCTTGAATATCTCTCATCGTATTTTGATATAACCTTATTTTTCTTCAATCCGAACATATCTCCCGAATCTGAATACAGATTTCGCGAGGAAGAGCTTGGTCGCCTTATTGGTGAGATGCCGCTACCTTCTTCTGTAAAGCTGTTATCGGGAAGATATGACCCAAAGGAATTTGAAGATATGGCGCGTGGAATGGAAGAACTTGAGGAGGGCGGCGCAAGGTGCTTTAAATGTTATCAAATGCGTCTTGAGGAGACCGCCAAGGAGGCAAAGAGGCTTGGATACGACTATTTTTGCACTACCCTGTCAATAAGCCCGTATAAAAACGCAGAATGGCTCAATTCCATTGGCAAAGAGCTTGCTTGGCAATTTGGTGTTCCGTACCTGTTTTCGGATTTCAAGAAGAAAAACGGATACAAACGTTCGTGCGAGCTGTCCGAGCTCTACTCCCTATACCGTCAGGACTATTGCGGCTGCCGATTTTCAAAATCTGCAGTCGAAAAACGAAAAAAGAAAAGTTAATTTTCTTTTTAAGCACAACTAACTATTAAAAAGAAAGTTGATAATCGAGTAGGAGGCTCCCCATTAGTTGAGAAGCCGACCTCTCACACCACCGT
>CAYQEY010000047.1:0-15219 GCA_964416635.1 uncultured Lachnospiraceae bacterium
GCATAGCTAAAGCTTTTTGGAACCACCAGCACTGCTGGTGGTTTTCGATTAACAAAAAAGCGTTTTGACGATCTTTCGATTATCAAAACGCTCTTTTGTAAGGTGTATTTTGTATCGGTGATAAATTCAACAGTCTCACTCTCAAAGGAACTTTTTCAGCCTTTCGATGCTCTCCTCCTCGTATTTAATCGTCTTTCTTGCAAGAGAAAGAGCCTCCTCTGAGCAAGCGGTGTTTTCGTGCTCTCGTATGAGCTTTGTGGTATCGGTAATGCCCATGGTCGCACCCTGTATCATTATATCCGCGATATGGCTTGTGCTGTCATCCATCATCGTGTTCATCATAACTCCCATCTTCGCGCCCATTTTTGCCATAAGACTTTCTTCCTTTGGCTCGTCTCCGTTCTTGAAAAGTATTTCCCGTATCTCCTTGGCAAAGCCCTCGTAATGTTCAAGCTCTGACGTCATTTCCTCGCGCAGACTTTGATCCTTGACCTTGGACATAAGGTCGATTATCGAGTCTGCTCCCATCTTTACGTTTTTATACAGCGAGTCAAGAAAGCTCTTGGTTACCGCCGCGCTATTCTGCTTTGACATACATTCTCCTTTTTATCACTGAGGTTTTTAAAAACAGTTTCCCATAAAAAGACAAAAATATTCACAAAAAGCAAAACATTACGAAAAAAGCGGTAAATTTTTCGGTTTTTAATTGCGCAAATAATTAAACTGTGATATAATGATATGACTATAAACTCTATTTATAAAGGAGATACTGTTATGAAAAAATATCTTTTGCCCGAAACAGGAAATTTTTATAAAGCCAATCTTCATTGTCATACCACCTATTCAGACGGAAGAAAAACGCCCGAGGAGGTAAAGGAGATATATCAAAAGCTCGGATATTCAATAGTTGCGTATACCGATCACGATATTCTGGTGCCTCATCCCGAGCTTTGCGATGACAGCTTTCTCGCACTCAACGGTTTTGAGGTAGAGATCAATGAGCCTGCCGACAACAAATACGGATACCGCAAGTGCTGTCATATCTGCTTCGTGGGGCTCGAGCCTGAAAACGTGGTCCAGCCCTGTTGGAACGAGGCGTACGTATGGGGCAATGCACGTTCTCACATACCCGAGGTGGCAGTAGACGAGAATGACTCGGGCTACATTCGCGAATATACCTCCTTTGGAATCTGCGATATCATGAAAAAGTGCAGGGACAAGGGCTTTTTCGTTACGTATAATCACCCGACGTGGTCGCTTGAAGACTATAGTGATTATATGAATTACGACGGAATGAACGCATTTGAACTTTTCACCGGCGCTTCCAATGCTGATGGGTTTGACGACTATAACCCCAGAGTTTACGACGATATACTTCGCTCGGGTAAAAAAATATACGGCATCGGCACTGATGACAATCACAATTTCTCTCCGGATGATTCACGCCGCTCTGATTCGGGATGGGCATGGACTGTTGTCAAGGCGGATAAGCTTGAGTATCGCACCGTGACCAAGGCACTCGAAGAGGGTAACTTCTACTCTTCCGAAGGTCCTGAGATATACGATCTTTGGTACGAGGACGGAAAGGTCCACATTACGTGCTCTGAGGCTGACCGTATATGCTGTAACTACAAAGTAAGGCGCGCCGAGACGGTTGTTTCCGAGAATGATGTTCCCGTATCCGAGGCTACATTCAATTTCAAGCCCGAGTGGGGCTATATGCGTATAACGATAATTGACAAACGGGGAAGACACGCCTGCACAAACGCATATTTTGCTGAAGATATCTTCAACTGAGGTAGTAATTTATGAATGAAAAAGAAATAGCAGAGCTTCGGCGCCGATACCGTTCTGACAGGACGAATATCAGCCGTATATACGGATGCTTTATCAACAGCCAAAAGGAGATAATCTCGGAATTTGAACAGCCTATGGGCACGATGAGCGAGGACGATGCCGACGGTATGCTTGCGGTGCTAAAAAAGGTGTTCTCGGGAGCGCAGGGACGCAATCTCCACGAGATAGAGTTTTCCACCGCCACAGTCAGCGAAAGCGAGGATTATCAGCTTATATATCAGTTGCGCAACAGTAAGCTTGCGGATGAGCAGAAGAGAGAAGCACTTTACAGTAAAATAGCTCAGTCGCTCGAGATAGAGGGCAATTATATGATTCTTATTGCTCACGACAGTTATGATGTATTCGATTACGGAGCTGACGGAGAGCGGAACACCGATTCCGATACGGTATTCTCTTACATCGTCTGCGCAATATGTCCAATAAAGGCGGCAAAGCCCACAATGAGCTATTATATGCCGGGCAAGTGCTTTCGCAGTATAGGTGCCGATACGCTTATAGCGCGTCCCGAGCTCGGGTTCGTGTTTCCCGCGTTTGATGACCGAAAGGCGAATATATACAAAACTCTTTATTACACACGCAGCATTGAGGACAGTCATGACAGCGTCGCCGACGCTCTGTTCGGTGCAAAGCTCCCCATGCCTGCGGCAGAGCAGAAGCAGACCTTCGGAGAAATACTTGAGAAAACTGTCGGAGAAGAATGCAGCTTGAGAGTGGTACGCTCGGTTCACGCTCAGCTTGAGCATAGGATAGAGGAGCACAAGAACGAAAAGCTTGAAGAGCCGTGCAAGATCGACAAGAATGAGGCAGGAGAAATGCTCAGATATTGCGGCGTTGATGAGGAGAAGATCGAAGCGTTTGAGGAAAAGTTCGACCAATGCTTCGGAGAAAACGCCGAGGTTCACGTATCCAACATAAAGGCGTCGAAAAAGCTCGAAGTAAAAACTCCGGAGGTCAGCATCAAGGTGGAAAACGGCGGAAACGACCTTGTGGAGGCAAGGATTATCGACGGAACAAAATATATTTTGATACGCGCCGACAACGGGGCGGTAGTTAATGGTGTAAATGTAAGTTTTTGATTGAAAATGTAAATTGTTGTCAAATAACGCGATAAATTGCGCATACTTTTGGGGTTTTGTTGATATCGGTTGACAAAAAGGCAAAAAAGTGATATAATAAGAGCAATATGTGGACTTGAATTTGCCCACGGTTATCCTTTCCTGCTTGTTGCAGGCGTTTCAATATGTTTACGAATACACCGCCAAAGGAGAAAGTGATGAAATCGGTATTTTTTAAGTCAAGAAAGGTTACGCTTTGCCTTTTTGACTTGCTGTGCTTTTTTATCGTAAACGCTGTTTACGTTTTGGGAGTTTTTCTTGATGGAACATTGGCTCTTAACGACCCTGCAATATTTTTAACCAATATGATCGTTCTGTTGATCTTGGTATTCTCTTTCAGAATAGCTACGGGATTTTACAGAAATGTATGGAGATACGTTTATACAAGGGCATATCTCAGTGTCGTAATATTGGATGCAGTTGCCGCTTTGATAGGTATTATCATTACTTCGGCGGTAAGACAGCATATAAAGTTATGGTATTTCATTATAGTTACGGCGCTCTTCACATTGCTGACCCTCACTTCGCGATACGTATACCGTACTCTTTATAAGTACCTTAACAAGCTTTCGGACGAGCCCTATTCGCACAAGATAAACGTTGCCATAGTCGGCGCGGGGCAAATAGGCGCATTGCTTGCAGACGAGCTCAGATTCAGTAAGACATCATGCTACAACCCCATAGCATTTATCGATAAGGACGATTCAAAGCAGGGCGGACTTATCAGCGGCATCAAGGTATACCGCGAGGACGATAATATAGTTGAAACCATAAAGAACCTTCCGGTTCAGGAGATATTTATAGCTCTTCCCGGTCTTGACAGCGAGTCGCTCAGAAATATCTATCAGCTTTACAGTCAGACCGGATGCAAGATAAAGCTTTACGATACACCGGTACGCGAGTTCGGAGAAGATGATGTCGCCGTGAAGAGAACTCTCCGTGAGTTCTCAATAGAGGATCTTCTTTTTCGCAAACCAATAAGCATCAACAATCGACGCTCGCTCAATTACTACAAAGACAAGGTCGTCCTTGTGACCGGCGGTGGAGGTTCTATAGGAAGTGAGCTTTGCAGACAGATAGCAAAGTGCTCGCCCAAAAAGCTCATTATAGTTGATATTTACGAAAATAACGCCTACGAAATTCAACAGCAGTTGCTCCGTGAATACGGAAGCTCGCTCGATCTCACCGTGTTTATTGCATCGGTAAGAGACGTCGACAGGCTTGACTGTATCTTCAATCAGTGCAGACCCGACATCGTATTCCATGCGGCGGCTCACAAGCATGTTCCGCTCATGGAGGAGAACCCATGCGAGACTATCAAGAACAATGTTCTCGGAACCTATAATACCGCCAATGTTGCCGAGCGCTACGGCGTTGAAAAGTTTATTATGATCTCGACCGACAAGGCGGTAAATCCCACGAATATCATGGGTGCATCCAAGCGAATGGGCGAGATGATAGTACAGTGCAGAACCGACAGCAAGACCAGCTTTGCCGCAGTCAGATTCGGCAACGTGCTCGGATCCAACGGCTCGGTAATTCCGCTGTTCAAAAGCCAGATAGCGAAGGGCGGTCCGATAACGCTTACGGATAAGCGTATCATCCGCTATTTCATGACTATACCCGAAGCAAGCCAACTGGTCATTCAGGCGGGCGCCATGGCAAAAAAGGGACAGCTCTTCGTCCTTGATATGGGTAAGCCCGTGAAGATATACGATCTTGCGGTAAATATGATAAGACTCAGCGGACTTGTTCCGGATGAGGATATCAAGATCGAAGAGATAGGTCTCAGACCCGGTGAGAAGCTGTTTGAGGAGCTTCTGATAAAGACAGAGACTCTTGAGAAGACCGATAACGATATGATATTTATCGAAACCGATTCTCCATATACAAGAGAAGAAGTCGATGAAAAGATCGCAGTTCTTGTTAAGGCTGTGGAGGATGCAAAGGACGAGCTCAAGCCGGATAGCATTATTGAGGCTATGAAGAGCGTGGTTCCCACCTTCAAAGATCCGAACGAAGTCAATAGAAATGCCGAAAAAGCCGAGGAAATGAAGGAAGCGGAATAAAAATATGTTGCAGAATAAAAAATGCGGGACAAAGAGTACTTCTCCGTCCCGCATTTTTATATACAATTTGTATATATTATATGTAAAGCAGATCTTTGAAATTTTCAAGAATATAATCCGCGTCGGCAAGCTCTTCACGGTCTCCGTAGCCGTGAAGGACCGCGGCGACCGGCAGAGAGCAGGCGTGTGCTCCTACTATGTCGTATCTTCTGTCTCCGACCATGATAGTTTCGGCAGTATCTATGCGTGTTTGTTCCAAGAGATAGTTGATCACGTCCTTTTTTTGAGGGCGTGTCTCTTGCATATCGTTACCGGCTTTGAAGGTGAAATATTGGTCTATGCCGAAGTGCTCCAAAATCTTAAAAGCGTAAAATTCGGGCTTGCTCGTTGCAAGATAGACAGAGCCGCCGCGAGATTTTATTTCTTTAAGAACCGATACGGTATCAGGATAGAGCTTGTTTTCAAGATAACCCGTGACTCCGAAATACTCACGGTAGTATTCAAGCAAAATGCGGGAGTCTTCAATGCTCACGCTGCAGTATTTCACAAAGGATTCCGTCAGAGGAGGACCTATGAATTCGTTTAGGATACTCTCCGGCGGAATGTGGAGTCCGAACTTGTTGAGCGCGTATTTTATTGAATTTCGTATGCCGATACCGGGATCGGTCAGCGTTCCGTCAAGGTCGAAAAGATAATTTTTAAATTTTAACATATAACCTCGAATAAATTTATTTCCTGCAGATTATAACATATTTTGAGAAAAGTGTCAAGCGCCATATGAGGTTATCTCGGAAAATTTTTCCTTGATTGAGATTTATGCGCTCGGTATAATAATAGTTGGGTATGCAAATAATAAGAGCGGATGCCGGAAGACGTTATCCAAATGTGATGAAAAACAGGAAAGGTTCAGATACAAGATATATGAAAGCAACGGGAATAGTAAGAAGGATAGACGATCTCGGAAGAGTAGTTATTCCAAAGGAAATAAGACGCACAATGAGAATACGCGAGGGCGACCCTCTTGAAATATATACCGACAGAGACGGGGAGGTAATATTCAAAAAATATTCGCCGATAGGCGAATTGAACACGTTTGCCTCTCAGTATGCGGAAACGCTTTCAAAGACCTGCAACCTGTCGGTGCTCGTATGCGACAGGGATGCGGTCATAGCGGTTGGGGGAGTCTCAAAGAAGGAGTATATGGACAGGTCGCTCAGCATGGAGCTTGATGCCATAATGCAGAAAAGAAGCTTTTATCGACATAATCAGGAAAAGATATACGCCACAGAGGATGGGACTGAGCAGTTCATAAGCTGTGCAATGCCGATAATAAGCGAGGGAGATGTTATCGGATGTGTGGTATCCTTGCAGCGTGAAAACGACGCCAAGAGAGATGACTCAAGTTTAGAGGTTGAGAGCAAGCTCATAAGCACGGCGGCCAATTTTTTGGGAAAACAGATGGAGCCGTGATTTTGATATTTTTGATATACCCGGGCTGTTGCATTTAAGTGCAGCAGCCCCATCTTATTGCCTCTGACTTGACAAAACACATCAAATATGGTACAATAAAAGTCAGATCTTATTATTTTTTTTTTAGATTAGTGAGGAAAAATGTTATTCAACTCTCTTGAATTTTTGGTATTTTTACCTTTGGTTTTTCTAATATTCTGGGCATGCCCCGACAGATGGCGTTGGGTGCCTTTGCTTATTGCTTCGTACTTCTTTTATATGTATTGGAACCCGAGTTTGATCTTTTTGATACTTTTTACAACGATGGTGTCATATCTTTGCGGCATATTTTTGGAGAAAGCGCAGGGCAAAAAAGGTTTAAAGCGGCTTATTCTCGCGCTTTCCATGATAAGCTGTCTTGGAGTTCTTGTATTCTTTAAATATTTCAATTTTCTCTATGATATATTTTTTGACATTACCACCGCTTTCGGCGGAGCATCGCCTGCGGGGTATTTCAGCATCATTCTGCCCGTGGGAATTTCATTTTACACATTTCAGACGGCGTCCTACGTTGTGGATGTCTATCGTTCGGAAATTCCCGCGGAGCGCCATTTGGGATATTTTGCCCTCTTCGTTACATTCTTCCCACAGCTCGTTGCGGGACCCATCGAGCGTCCCGCGGCGCTTCTTCCTCAGCTCAAAGCTTCCAAAAAGCTTCGGGATATTGATTTTGTCGGAGCATTTCGCTTTATGCTCGTGGGATTCTTCAAAAAAATCGCCGTAGCTGACTCAATAGGTATTATAGTAAACGCGACCTATGAAAACGTCGGTCAGGTCAACGGGCTTGCCGCGCTTATATCCACTTTGCTTTTTTCGGCACAGATATACTGCGATTTTTCGGGATACAGTGACATAGCTGTGGGATGCGCAAAGCTGTTTGGCGTTAAGCTCACGGAGAATTTCAACACCCCGTACGCCTCTCGCTCGATAAAGGAATTTTGGGGTAGGTGGCATATCTCGCTCTCCTCGTGGCTTCGTGACTACATATATTTTCCGCTGGGAGGAAGCAGAGTCAGCACTTGCCGGTGGATATTCAATATCACGCTCGTGTTTTTCATAAGCGGTCTTTGGCACGGCGCAAGCTATAACTTTATTATTTGGGGACTATTGCACGCACTTTTCCAGATAGTCGGAAAGCTCACGCTAAAGCAGAGAAACAGATCATGGAGCGCTGTCGGACTCGATCCCGAAGGAAAGCTCGTGTCCTGCCTTCGCCAAATCGGCACATTTGCGCTGGTTACGCTTTCGTGGGTATTCTTCAGAGCCTCAACGCCGAGCGACGCACTCACTCTGCTCGGCAAGATATTTACCGACTATTCGTTTACGGCGGAATACTTAAAGAGCACTATCTCAATGCTTTCGCTTTCGTGGACTACTGTGGCTTATACCGCCTTTGCACTTTTGATGATGCTTTGCCTTGAGAAGCTGAAGTATCCCGAGAAGAGATCTATCACCGACAGATGCTCACCTCCGCTTCGCTCGGCGCTGAGATTTTCGACATACGCCGTAATGGCATGGTGCATAATCGGTGTATGGGCAATGCTTCAGGCAGCAGACATAGGAAGCTCGTTTATCTATTTTCAGTTCTGACCTCTGAATTTTCGATTTTAGGAGGAATCATGAAAAAGTCTATAAAGCTTATTGCTTTTATACTCGTCGTTATAACACCAATATGTGCGTTTGCCGTATTTACTGATCGCATAGAGGATCCGTATGCAAATACATATATTGGTGCTTTTGACGAAAAATATCTCCGCCTTTACAATACCGATGGCAAAAAAATAATATTTATCGGAGGGTCAAGTCTGCCGTTCGGACTTCGGTGCGATCTGATAGAAGAGGAGCTTGGCGAGGAATACTCGGTGATAAACTTCGGACTCTATGCTACGCTCGGTACCAAATTTATGATGGATATGGCTAAGGATGCTATCCGCGAGGGCGACATAGTCATTCTTTCCCCCGAGCTCAACGAGCAAACATATTCGCTCTATTTCAACCCCGAGGCGGTACTTCAGGCAAACGGAGGCATTTCCACGCTGAATTTCAATCTGTCGCTCGGAGATCAAATAAAACTTGCGTACAATTATTTTGACTATGCTCTTGAAAAAATAAAATACAAGATCAACGGAAATGCTCCCGATCCGATAGGTATATATCGCGCAGATTCGCTGAACTATTTGGGAGATATCGGCGTTGAGCGTCCGAACAATATAATGAATAACGGTTATGACTCCAATATGGAGGTATACACCGACGAGAGACTGCTCGATGACGAATTCATAGAATATGTGAACGAGTATGTTGCATACGCAGAGAAGCAGGGAGCGACCGTGTATTTTAACTATTCTCCCGTCAACGCGCTTGCGATACGTACCTCAAAAAATAAAAGAGCCGACTTTGAATGTCTGCTTAGCGAAAAGATAAACTGCAGACTTCTCGGCACGATTGAGGACTATATAATCGACGAACGGTATTTTTACGATACGAATTTTCATTTGAACTCGGATGGTGCGGTATATTTTTCAAATATGATCACACTGTCGCTCAAGAGTGAATTGGGACTTGAGTTGACAACCTCGATCGATGTGCCGTTGCCGCCTCCGCTTGAAAGCGATGTTGCAGTCGATGTGGAGGAGAGCGACGAGAAGGTCGATTTTGACGAATACATGGGCGAGCCGAATATAGATTACGTTGACGCATTTGAATACGCGCAGACAGGCTCGTCATACAAGATCGTTGGGGTCAAGGATGAATATTTGGGTATGACCGAGGTAATATTGCCATCGGTATACAACGGAAAGAATGTTACGGCGGTCGATTCGAACGCGTTTTACGGTTGCGCAATGCTCGAATACATACATATAGGCACTACCTATAAGAGCCTTTCGGGTTCTGCTTTTGCGGGCTGTATTTCGCTGAAGGGAATATACCTTTACGAAATGGATGGCAATCGCATATCCCCTCCCGCGGCGAACTTACTTGACGGAACGAATGGGGACGTAAAGATATATATTCCCGAGGGGGCAAACTATTCCACGGGATACACGTGGGCAAATTATTTTGCTTATTTTGTTACCTTCAGCAAGGGAGGTGCACAATGAGAAATATAGTGAAGCTTCTGACGGCAGCCGTCATCATTGTGTTTTGTCTCTCACTTTGCTCCTGCGGCTTTGTGAACTACGTGAGATACGACGAGCTTGCAAATGATGAATTTAGCCTTTCATTGCAGGAATATATTGATAGGCTCCATGCTTTGTCAAACGAGGCGTATTACCGCGAGGATGAGCGCCGCGATTACGTCATTGCCATGATCGATGCGGAAAACGAGTTGAAGGAATGTACTACGCTCGCCGAGCTTGAAAGAGTCTTTGAAAAACATTCGGAGTATATACTCTCAATACCGACCGATCTTGAGCTTATTGTGATCTACTTTACCGAACAGCTGAATTTGATAGCATCAGCTGATTTGTACAGGGAAACAGAACAGGAGTTGATAGATTCGCTTTTGGCAGAGTATCTGCAAAAGCTCCAATCTATTTCGGATGCGCTCGACGGAGAGAAGCTGATGTACGAGTTTAAAACGCTTGTTGCCGATGTAAAGACTCTCGCGGAGTACTATGCGGAAGAACTTTCCGCGTTGAAACAAAATCTTTCGGATATTTTCGATAATATAGACTATTCGCTTTATCCTACCGCGGATCACGATGAACTGTGTAACATAATCCTTAAATTCAATTCGGAGTTGGAGAAAGCTGACACCACGGTGGAATGTACTGATCTGTTTAAAACATATCAGAATAAAATATCAAAGATACTCACGCTTGAGCAACGCTTGGAGCTTGACAGAGAGAAATGGGTCGATACGTGGAGTGCAGAACTCGGCAGGTTTGCGGATAGTTATTCCCTGAAGATCGATGATGAGATTGCCGAGTGCTTGGATATCATTGAGACGCAGTATAATGTTGAGGACGCACAAAGGATAGGCGCGGCGTTTATTCTTTCTTACGCCGATCAGCTCGGAACAAGCGCTCTGACTGATATGAGAAATGCGGCAAAGATATACGTCGGCGGTATTGCGGTGCTTGATCGTTACCGCGAAGAGCAAAGGCAGGAGATAGCAAAGATAAACGATAATTATCTCGGTGCCATTGAAAGTGCGGCGAGCATGAGCAAGATATCCGAACTTATCGACGGCGCAAAGTCCGAGATCGCGGATATTCCCACCAACAAAGAGCTTTGGCGTAAAGAGGACGAAGAGTTCAGAGCTTATATGCAAAATAAATATTCGGGCTTGATGTTGACGCCGCCCGAAATACTTGACCGAGCCGAAAGCAACGAAGAACTCGCGAAAATAATCGACTATTACGCGTTTTATCAGGTAGACGGACAAAGCTTTGAACGAAACACCTTCCGCGTTAAACTTGATTTTTCTCATAAATATGCCGATTACGTTATCAAGGATGTATATTGGTATTGTGAGCTTTTGAGGTCTGCGGTCGGCATAGAGGGATATTTTGAAACCGATTCGAGCCGGCTGGTCATCACGCTTATTCCGTACGACCTCGCATCGGCAAGCAATGCCGATGGTCCGGTTAAATTTGTGCGTTATGACAGCCTGATTGAATACGATTCCGATTCGACGCTCGTCGACAGAGCTGAAGATTTTGATGCATTTCCGTATTATGAAAAGTATGCCGGAAGATATGTAAGCGTTTGGAATTCCCAACAGCTTTGGTATGCTCTTGAGCATGAATATATTCCGCTTCCCGTGGAAAATTCTCCGGCGCAAAAAGTGCTTGAGAGGGCAAAGGAGATACTAAGGAATATCATAAAAGACGGAATGAGCATTGAAGAAAAGGTGTTTGCCATATATTCGTGGTATGCCGCAAACGTGAGGTATGAGTTTGACCTTGAGAAATATATAGATATAGACGGGCGAAACGATCAGCCCGATCGCCTGACTGCAACTCTTAATTCCTTTAACGCCGAGGGCGCGTTGTTGGACAATCTTGCCGTGTGTTGCTCGTATACAAAATCTGCTCTTATACTTATGAGAATTGAGGGTATAGAGGCATACCGTGTGATTTTGCACAATAATGACTTGGATTGGATAGATAGGTGGTGCGAAAGTCATTACGGCTCTCACGCTATAGTCGCACTTCGCGCTTCAGACGGAAAATTCTACTATTGCGATCCCGTGGAAAGCTCGGCAAATACGGTATATCAGCAATATCATCAGATGTTGATTACCGCCAAAGAACGGTATATTTACTATGAGATAGACAGAATATGGAATCACCTTGACTATGGAGACGAATTTCCGATGGAGCTTTTGTGGAATAAGTTGACATACGAGGGCAACAGTGTTTTTGTCAAGACCGAGCAAGAGCTTCGAAATATGATCGAGTCGATTATTACGAGGGGCGACAGCGGCAAGCAGATCAACGTGTTTGATAGGGGACAGGCAGAATTCAATATAGGGGATGTTCTCGATTCCTATGAGAATATTACTTACTATTGCAAGGATTTCGGCGGGCTTTGCGAGTTTATAATAAAACTGTCTTGATAACAGGCCCGAAAATGTTCAAGCCTTCGACAAAATTTGCTCAAAGCACTTGATAAATTAAGGATAATATGTTAAAATAGTATACGTGATATTTGGGATTTTCCAATATTTCGTTTATAGGAGGAAGGTTATGAATTCAAACAAAAGACCCGAAAGCATGGAGCGTATAACAAATTTTGAGCTTGCCAATGCTTTTATCAATGAGCAGATTGCCGCAGTTCGTGCGCAGGTAGGAAACAGAAAGGTCCTTCTCGCACTGTCGGGCGGAGTTGACAGCTCGGTCGTTGCCGCGCTTCTTATCAGAGCTATCGGAAAGCAGCTTGTCTGCGTTCATGTAAACCATGGACTTATGCGCAAGGGCGAGAGTGAGGACGTTATCAGGGTGTTCGGGGAGGAGCTTAAGGCAAACCTCATTTATATTGACGCTACCGACCGCTTCCTTGATAAGCTCGCAGGTGTCAGTGCGCCCGAGACCAAGAGAAAGATAATAGGCGGTGAGTTTATTCGCGTATTCGAGGAAGAAGCACGCAAGCTCAGCGATGTTGATTTTCTCGCACAGGGAACTATATATCCCGACATTCTCGAGAGCGACGGCGTAAAAGCGCATCATAATGTCGGCGGACTTCCCGAGGACCTCAAATTTGAACTGGTTGAGCCGGTAAAGCTTCTTTTCAAGGACGAAGTAAGAGTAGTCGGAGAGGCTCTCGGACTTCCTCATTCCATGGTATACCGTCAGCCGTTCCCGGGCCCCGGACTCGGCGTTCGTTGCCTTGGCGCAATAACACGGGACAGACTTAACGCACTTCGCGAGGCAGATGCTATCCTGCGCGAGGAGTTCGACAAGAACGGACTTGCGGGTAAGGTATGGCAGTACTTTATCGCAGTTCCCGATATGAAGAGTGTCGGCGTTCGCGACGGAAAGAGATATGAGGGATGGCCCGCGATCATTCGCGCCGTAAACACTACCGATGCCATGAGCGCAACTATCGAGGAGATCCCCTATGCTCTTTTGCACCGCATAACCGACAGAATAACGCATGAAGTAGAGGGTATCAATCGCGTATTGTTTGATCTGACACCCAAGCCCGTCGGTACGATCGAATGGGAATAAAGTAATTTATAAATAGTAAAAAAGCATCACAAAGACAATGCCTTGTGATGCTTTTTATTATGGGAAATCGGAGAAATATAACGGCAAAAGGACAAAAGTCTCATTGGAAAATCAACTTAGTCTTTTAACTATAGTTTTTTGATCCTTGACTATGCAGTCCGATGGATAAACCCCGCGGAGCGAGGTAAGTGGATAGACCGAGGTATTTTTACCTATTACCGTTCCGGGATTTATGACCGAGCCGCATCCGATATCGGCTCCGTCGGCGAGAATACCGCCCATTTTACGGAGCCCCGTGGTATAATCTCGGTCTGCGTGGACCACTACCGGTCTATGGTCGGATTTCAGATTAGAGCAAACCGTTCCCGCGCCCATGTGTGCGCGATTTCCGAGTATTGAATCTCCGACGTAATTATAGTGGGGAACTTGAACCGAGTCGAGCAGTATACAATTTTTCAGTTCCGAGGAGTTTCCGATAACGCAATTTTCTCCGGTAATCACGCTTCCGCGAATAAATGCGCCGGGGCGTATCTCGCTTCCGGAGCCTATTACAGCGGGTCCCTCAATAGTTGCGGTGGAGTATATTTTTACGTTTTTTCCGATGAGAATATTGCCGTCGACGAGCGTGTACCCTTCTATTCCGCTCTCAAGCAACGAGAGCGCGAGCTCCTTTATCTTGGGAAGTATTTCCCACGGATATTCGGCGCTGTTGAAAAGCTCTTCAAGATATTCGGGAAATGACGAGAATAGATCACGTGTTTTTACGAGCTTATCCATTTGAATATCCCCTCTCGATTATGACGTTTGCTATACGGTCGGCGTACTCTACGCATTTTTCATGAGTTTCTGCCTCTACCATTACACGTATAACATTCTCTGTGCCGCTCTGGCGCAGAAGAACTCTGCCTTTTTTGTTTATGAGCTCTTCTACTGCCTCACGCTCGGCGATAACCGCCTTGTCAGCCATAACGGCGGCTTTGTCCTTTACATGAAGGTTTTTGAGGTACTGAGGATAGAGTGTTATAGGTTCGGTGAGCTTGGAGAGGGTCATTTTTGAGTCGCACAGCTCCTCTGTAACCATTATTGCACTGAGTATACCGTCACCGGTCGTGGCATACTTTTTCATAATTATATGTCCCGACTGCTCACCGCCTATCATATAGTTGTTTTCCTGCATACATTCATAAACAAAGCGGTCTCCGACACTTGTCTGTATGAGGTTTATACCTATTCTCTCAAGGCTTTCAACAAATCCGCTGTTTGACATCACGGTGCTCACGACCGTGTTTCCGTCCAATGTGCCGCGGGATTTGAGACGTTTTGCGAGAATGTAGATTATCGCGTCTCCGTCGACGATATTTCCGTTCTCGTCTACAGCAAGGCATCGGTCGGCGTCGCCGTCGAAGGCAAAGCCTATGTCAAGATGCTTTTCCTTGACGAGCTTTTGCAGGTTTTCCATATGCGTTGAGCCGTACCCTTCGTTGATATTGAATCCGTCGGGTTCGTTTCCTATCGTATAGGTCTGTGCGCCCAAAGCCGAGAACACCGCTGTTGCTATGCTCCATGATGCTCCGTTGGCGCAGTCAAGACCTATGCGCAACTTTTTGTAGGAATGTGATGCAATTGAAATAAGATAACCGATATATCGGTTTCTTCCCGAGGCGTAGTCGTGTATGCGTCCGATCTTCGATTTCTGCGCGAAAGGAATATCGTCGCCGTCTATACCGAGCGCCTTCATATTTCCGTCAAGGTACTCCTCAATAAGGTCTGTCGTGGCGTCGTCTATCTTCTCTCCGCGCGAGTTTATTACTTTTATACCGTTGTCGTAGAATGGGTTGTGCGACGCGGTTATCATTATGCCGCAATCAAACTCGTCCTGACGTGTTACGTATGATACGCTCGGAGTTGTCGTTACATGAAGCATATACGCGTCAGCTCCGCTTGCGGTGATACCTGCGGCTATCGCGTATTCAAGCATATAGCTTGAACGCC
>CAYQEY010000048.1:0-15063 GCA_964416635.1 uncultured Lachnospiraceae bacterium
TCTTTGCGCCTTTTGTGTCAAAGAGAAAAGTGGAGTTCGGTTTTGTACAATTTTAGAGTGTTAGGCTCTGCGAATCGAGTTTGTCAGTAGTCTGAGCCGTCCGATCGCGAACGATCGGACGGCTTTTAACTGTTTTATTGACTTAAACCAATGAATATGCATCCTCGTCGCAAATAACGGTAACGTCGGGATGCAGACAGAGAAGCGTAGCAGGGCAGGCGGTCGTGATATTGCTCTTGACGAGCGCGCGGATAGCCGCCGCCTTATTCTTTCCCGATGCGAGAAGAAGTATCTTGCGAGCCTTGAAAACACTGTGTATTCCCATGGTGAGCGCGTGCTTCGGAACGTCTGCCTCGGACGCGAAGAAGCGTGAATTTGCCTCGATGGTGTCCGGTGTCAGCTCAACGAGGTGCGTAAAACGCTCAAGCTCGGAGTCGGGCTCGTTAAATCCGATATGTCCGTTGCGTCCGATGCCGAGTACCTGAACGTCGGCACCGCCAAGCTCGTCTATTTTTGATTCGTAATCACGGCAGAAAGAGCTTACGTCTGAGGTGGTTCCGTCGGGGACGAAGGTGTTGGCTTTGTCAATATTCACAAGGTCGAAGAGGTGCTTGTTCATAAAATAGCGGTAGCTCTGGTCGTTGTCGGGAGAGATGGGATAATATTCGTCAAGGTTTACCGAGCGAACGGAAGAAAAATCTATCTCATGGGCGTTGTATTTTGCCACGAGATTTTCGTACATTCCAATGGGAGTATCGCCCGTTGCAAGACCGAGAACGCACGAAGGGGAAGTTTTAATGATATCGGCTATTATATCAGCCGCTTTTTGGGACATTTCATCATAGTTTTTTGTTACTATAATATTCATATTTATATCTCCTTTTGACAAAAATCCTCAATTTAGTATATTATATCATGTTTTTTTCCTTTTGTCAGCATTTTTTTCGTTTTTTACAAAATTTTTTATTTACATATAAATGTCGGAAACCGCTCAAACTATTTTAAACTCTGTTTGATTTGGGGGTAGGGTGTGACAAGCTTTACTGAACGGGATAATTCGCGAGAATGTAGTTTTAACGGAAGAGCAGTCGCGTTTGAGAGCGATGTGTTTGTAGGGCGGCTTCGGATCGCCGCGGGTTCGGAACATATCTGTTTTCGCGAGAGCAGTCTGCTGTGCGTTTGCTCCGAGGGCACACTTTGCGGGTTGTTGCCGTATATAGAGCTGATCGGTACTCCGACGGCTCTCGTATGTGCCTGCGAGCTTCCGAAGGATATGCTTTTGAAAGCGGTTTTCAAAAAAATGCCCTGTTTCGTGCTTGAGAGCGGAAGCCGGATACCATGTGACGCTGATGGGAAGATAGCGCTTATCGACGCTCGGAAGGGAAGGCTGATACTCGACCCCAGGCTCGACACGCTTGACTTGTATTTGTATTCTCACGGGAAAATCGATGTCGCGAGGGTAAGTAAGCGGCGCTTGAGTGCCATATTCGATGCCGAGTACTTGCGTGAATATTTAAATCAAACTGTTCGCGCCGACGGTTCGATGATCTGCGACGCAGATGACGTTGCCACACTCGGAGATTTTTTTGAAACGACTCTTTCGCTTGCCGAGAGACTTACGACAGGTTCGTTGTGTATGCGCATATCCGTATTTGATAAACGCGGGGAGGATCTTTTTTGCGAGCGTGCGGAAGCTCTGTTTCGTGCGGCAGTTTACGGCACACTTTCGGTAATGCTTCAAAAATATCGCTCTATTGACGACATAGATCGAGCTCTGCGACTTATGTACAAGAGCTACTGCCGCCTTGAACAAGAAGGTAGAGAAGTCAATGCTTATCTTGAAAAAGGGCTTTTGATAGATTCGCCGATATGGTTGCTCGATAGGAAAAAACTTCCGTGTGTGGATTTTCTGTGCTTTGATTTTGACAGTCTGTGTATCGGACTTATGGGGCGAGATATAGCAGGGGCAGTTGATGACAGCGAAAGCATGAAGACGGTATGTAAGTTCTGGGAGGAATACAGGCACTCAAATCTGCCCGAAAAGGCCGAGCTCAGAGCTAAAAGCGAAGAATTTTTCGACAGTAAGCTGTTCGCGGATTGGGTTGAGTTTATGGATATAAAGGAAATATATCTGCCGAAAAATGCCAACGGTAAAAAAATACTTGACAATGACTGAGATGTAGTGATATAATAATGTGTATTTATAACATTTTTCAGAGGTAGATTAAGATGGTAAAAAACGTACCCGAATTGTTTGGCAGCATGGTGTTTAATGAGGACGTTATGAGAGAGCGGCTTCCCGAGGATGTTTTCGAATCTCTGAGGAAAACTATTTCCACCGGAAAGACTATTGACGCTTCTATCGCAGACCCTGTCGCCGCGGCTATGAAGGAGTGGGCGATAGAGAAGGGTGCTACGCACTACACTCATTGGTTTCAACCGCTGACCGGACTGACCGCCGAAAAGCACGACTCATTTCTTGCTCCGGACGGACCAAGCAGAGTCGTCATGGAATTTTCGGGAAAGGAGCTTATCAAGGGCGAATCGGATGCTTCCTCCTTCCCATCCGGAGGACTTCGCGCCACCTTTGAGGCAAGAGGATATACCGCGTGGGATCCGGGATCATATGCTTTTGTAAAGGACGGTACTCTGTATATTCCGACCGCGTTTTGTTCCTATACCGGTGAGGCACTCGACACAAAGACCCCATTGCTCCGCTCTATGGATGCCATAAGCACGCAGGGATTGCGTATCCTTCGGCTTTTCGGAGATACGACTACTAAGCGTCTCAATACGACGGTGGGCGCGGAGCAGGAATATTTCATAATAGATAAAAAGCTTTACGACAAGCGCAAAGACCTTCTTTACACCGGAAGAACGCTTTTCGGAGCACATTCTCCCAAGGGACAGGAGCTTGAGGATCACTATTTCGGACCCCTCAAAACGAGGATCAGCGCGTATATGGCGGACCTTGACGAGGCTCTTTGGAAAATGGGTATACATGCGAAGACCAAGCACAATGAGGCGGCGCCCGCACAGCACGAGCTCGCACCTGTTTATGTGAAGACAAACCTTGCCGTCGACAACAATCTTCTGATCATGGAATACATGAAGAAGATAGCCGAGAAGCACGGTCTCGTCTGCTTGCTTCACGAGAAGCCCTATGCGGGAGTGAATGGCTCGGGCAAGCATAATAACTGGTCGATTTCGACCGATACGGGCAAGAACCTGCTTCACGCAGGTAAGACGCCCGCCGATAATGTAATTTTTCTTCTTACGCTTGCGGCTATTATAAAGGCTGTTGACGATTATCAGGATCTTCTTCGTCTCTCTGTGGCATATGCCGGTAACGACCACCGTTTGGGTGCGGCTGAGGCTCCTCCTGCGATAGTTTCTATATTTGTCGGCGAAGAGCTTGAGCAGATTATCGATTCGATCATAAGCGGAACCGCTTACAAGGGAGCAAAGGCAGGTATGATGGATCTCGGAATCCCGTCAATTCCCGTGTTCCGCAAGGATACCACCGACAGAAACAGAACCTCGCCATTTGCCTTCACCGGCAACAAGTTTGAGTTCCGTATGCTCGGATCGTCCCAGAATATATCATTCCCCAACGTCGTGCTCAATACGGCTGTTGCAGAGAGCTTTCGTCAGTTTGCCGATGCACTTGAGGGCGCGAATAATTTCGAGACGGCTGTGGCAGAGCTTATCAAAGATACCTTCACAAAGCACCGCAGGATCATATTTGACGGTAACGGATACTCATATGAGTGGGAAAAGGAGGCTGAGCGCCGAGGATTGCTCAATCTCAAGAATGCGGTCGATGCCTTCAAGTGCTTCAATCTACCTAAGAATGTAAAGCTATTCGGCGATCACGGCGTTATGAATGAGGTCGAGATAAATTCCAGAGAGGATATATTCTTCGAGAATTATTCGAAGATAATCAACATCGAAGCTCTTACCATGATAGAAATGGCGAGCAGGGATATAATTCCTGCAGTCAATAAATACGCTGCAGATGTGGCGACAGGCGCAAATGCCAAGGAAAAGCTTGTTCCGGGAACCTGCGCGGTTGAGAGAGAAATAGTGAAAAAGCTTTCAGACCTTACATATAAGGCTTATTTCACTCTGAATAAACTTGAAGCGAGCGAGAAGGTCGCGGCGGCGATTCCGGATAATGCCGCACGCGCTGAGGCATATCGCGACAACGTTATTCCCGCTATGAACCGCTTGCGAGAGTTTGTGGACGAGATGGAGCTTATTACATCGTCCGAGTATTGGCCGCTCCCGAGCTACGGAGATATGATGTTCAAGGTCTGAGCTGTTTCGTTCACCGCGGGCAGGAGCGCGAAAGTACCATATTGCTCTATACTTATAGATATAATCAGAAATTCAGCGTGACGCTCCCAAAGGGGCATCACGCTGAATTTCTCATTTTTATTTTGCCGAAATATTATTATTCATCGATCGATACGAGTCCGAACCAGGCGTCTGTTTTAGTAATAGCCTCTTCAAATGCCTGTTTTCTCTCGTTATACAGTGCACTCAAGGATCTATCCTCATCCGCTGCAGTTGCACCTCTCCAGAGGTGGTTGATGTTTTCGAGCTGCATAGAGTAGATATAGCAGTAATCGAATTTGATGTTTGCAACTATGACGTCGAAAAGCGCGATAGACTTGGTAACTGTACCCTCGGAGTCATCTGTTCCGAAAAACTTAGGCTTGATGATACGGTTGAAGTAATAACCACGAACACCGGTGTAGGATTCCTCGGTTGCGAGCTGGAGGAATGCGGAGATAGCTTCACCCTTAATTCCGCCGTCATTTTTGGAGTGATCGAGAACAAACATAAGAGTGTAGTAGTCCTGAGCGGTGGTTCCGTACTCTTCCTGTTCGATATCGTACTTGGGCATGGGCAGAATTCCGTACTTGTCATCCATTTCACGAATTGCCATATTGGATTCGTAGCTTGAATAGAGTCTTTCCATGTAGAATATAGCACATCCTGCCGCAAAGTTATGAGCACTTGCATCGCTGGAAGTACCCTCACCGCGAAGGAGGTTGCGGCACTTTGTGAGAGCGTCCTCGATCTTCTGGTTGCCTACTATATTGAAGGAGTGAGTACCGTCGTTGTTTTCGATAACGAATTCAAGATCCCAAGCGTAGGGGAATGCGTCTCTGGGACAGGGGTCACCTACGAACGCCATAAGAGCATATGTATCGTTCTTCTGCCTGCCGGATTCGCCGTTGGAGTCCACGTAGAATCTGGAGGTCCATCTGTAGAGCTCCTCATATGTCCACTGACCTGCAAGAGCAACGTCCTGCATGTTCTCGGGGTCCTCTTTCTCCTTTTTCTTGTCATAAAGGGTCTTGTTGTGCCAGATGATCATTGCAGAATCGAACATCGAAATATTGGCGTCGCCCGCAACGTAGAAGAGCTGTCCGTTGAAGGTGGTGTCCTCTACGATTGCCTGGTTCCAGCAGGGAAGCGAGAAATCAAAGTAGGGGAACTGCTCTGTATCGAGCAGATTTGCCGAATAGTCGCGGAGAGCGACCGACGTGCAGTAATAAGAAAAGTTGCATCCGATATCGTAGTAGTGAAGATCGGCGTTTACATCGGTCGTGATCATGGAGTTCAGGGCTGATATATACTCACCGTGTGTAGCCGAGGGGACGAGTTCAAACTCAATCTTTACGTTGAGTGCTTCCATGCACGCTTCGTTACGCATTGCAATGGCTTCATCAAGCTCGTCCTCGGGACTTGCTTTGTACCATTCTCTTGTGTTCTGGATATTGTCTCTTATCAGCATCACAAGCTCTTCACCTTCAAAGTCAAGGTCATTTGTGGGAATTGCGGAAGTAAAGGAAGGTTCACCGTATTCGTTGGTCGGCTTTTCGGTGACCGTGCTTACGCTGTTCTGTCCTTCTGATGCATCATCGTTGTCATCGTTATTTTTGTTTTTCTTTGAGCAGCCTATCAAAGCAGCTCCGAGAAAGCAGACCACGAGGAGCATACAAATAATTTTTTTGAAAATGCTCATATTTACCTCCCGAAATTTATAAAATAATTTATGCACTTTATTTTAAGCCCTGCAAAAAGAGGCGCGCCCCATACAGCCGATCAGACATGTGGGGCGCTGATTATTTCACTTTCTACCGAATCATTTACTGTACGGCGATAATTAATCCTCTTCGTCTGCTATCAAACCAAACCAAACATCCATCTCAAGAAGCTTTTGGTCAAATTCATTCTTTCTCGATCTGTACTCAGCCTCAAGAGTCTTTGCGTCTTCAAGCAAGGAGGATCTCCAAGCCCATGTAAGGTTACCGAGCTGGTTGGAATAGATCGTCCAGAAATCGAATGTGATGTTGTTGATAACGATGTCAAAGATAGCTATAGACTTCGTAACGTTTCCTTCGGAGTCATCGGTACCGAAGTACTTAGGCTTGACGATTCTGTTGAAGTAGTAACCGCGAACGGAGGTGTAGGATTCCTCTGTAGCAAGCTGCAGGTAAGCAGAAACCGCTTCGCCCTTTGTGGGAATCGTGCTGTCGGAGTGATCAAGAACCGACATGAGCGAGTATGCGTCGTAAGCTGCCGTATAGTACTCTTCCTGATCGGCATCATACTTAGGCATGGGAAGAAGTCCGTATTTGTCTTCCATTTCACGAATGGTCATATTTGCCTGTTTTCCGGGGTACATAACGGACGCGAAGAACAGGTATTTACCTGCAGCAAAGTTGTCAACTCCGCCACCGTCAACCGAACCGGGTGCGTTCATGAGGTTGATCCACATGTCACGAGCATTTGCTGCTTTTTCATTACCGATAATGTTATAGGAGTGTGTTCCGTCGGGATTTTCGTCGAGCAGATGGATATCCCAAGCTGCCGCAAGCGCGTCCTTGGGAACGGGCTGGGTGTTTATGTTGGGGGTCTGCGTTGCAAATCCGTATGTATCGTTCTTCTGCCAACCGGGCTCGCCGTTGGAGTCCACGAAGAGTCTGGTTGCCCAACGGTAGACCTCCTCGTAGGTCCAATCGCCTGCGAGCGCGAGATCCTGGATGTCTTCGTGGTCGGTTGGTTCCTTATTTCGATCGTAAAGGGTCTTGTTGTACCAGAAGACTACCGCGTAGTCGAACTGGGAGATATTGACGTCTCCGCTTATGAGGTGGAGACGGCCGTTGACGGTCGAGCCGTTTACGATGGACTGATTCCAGCAGGGGAGAGAGAAATCAAAGTAGGGAAAGGTCGAATTGTCCAAAAGGTTTGCGTTGCAGTCTCTGATGCTTGCGTATCCGCCTGCGAGTGCCCAGTGTACTGCGATATCGTAATAATGCAGTTTGGAAGTTACGTCGGTAACTATCATGTTGTTGAAGTTAGTGGTACCGGTGTTGTAGTCGGCGTAGGGAACTATCTCGTAGGAGATCTTTACGTTGAGAGTTTCCTCAACTGCCGAGTTTCTCATGGCAACTGCCTCATCGAGCTCGTCTTCGGGCGAGTCCTTGTGCCACTCTCTTATGGTAATCTCGTTGTCGCGGAGCATGATGGTGAGTTCCTCACCTTCAAAATCAAGGTCGGAGGTGTTGAGCGCAGAGGTAAATGAGGGCTCACCGTATTCGTTGGTGGGCTTCTGGGTAGCTACGTTTTCGCTTTTCTGCCCGGACGGATCGGTCGAGTCCTGCTCGCCGTCTTTTTTCTTTGAGCAGCCTACAAGAGTAGCGCCGAGAAAGCAAAGCACCAAAAGAATGCAGATAAATCTTTTAAGCATAAATAGGGTTCCTTTCATTGTTATTTGATATTTGCAAATTCTGCATATTAATTATACACTTATACCTTCTTTTTGTCAATTGTCGCAATACATAAAATATATGCTTGCTTATTGTCGGATTTGCACAAAAAAGCTTTGCATGAATATGAAAACATAATTGCCATATGCATAATCGCTCGTTTTACTGCGGCACTCCTAAAAGCATTTGGAAAAAAGAATTTATCGCTTTTAAGTTTATTGTGTTGCAACTGCTGTCATGGCAAAAAATATTCTTGACATTTTTATGTTTTTGTTGTACAATGGAATAAGGCACGGCGGGATGTGTGCCTGAAAAGCTTACGGTATCCTGTTGGGGATATGTTGAACTCGTTAACAGATCAAAACAGTGCAAGGTACAAAAATTACAATATGATTATAATAAAATACGACCGCCGGTTTTCGGTCTTGAAAGGAATTTTATGATGAAAAAATTTTGGAAGATATTTTTGCTTGCCGGTGCGGCAATTCTCGTGATGCTCTCACTCTCTTCCTGCGCAAGTTCGGCGTCGAACCCCGATGATACGGGCGGAACGTGGGAAAATATAATGTGGAGCTACACTAAAGGCGACAACACGCTCACCATCCTCGGTTCGGGAGAGATACCGGATTCGCCGAATTCCGAGAGCGTTCCGTGGAACAGCGTTCGCGGAGCGGTAAAGGCAGTCAAATTCAAGGCGGATGACGGAGAGAGCTTTACCTCGGTAGGAAATTACGCCTTTTACGGAATGACAAAGCTTGAAACAATAAATATACCCGAGGGCATTACCGAGATCGGAACGTGCGCATTTGCCTTCTGCTCAAAGCTCAGAGATGTATCGCTGCCGAGTACGTTGACCACTCTCGGGGACGGAGCGTTTGAAACCTGTGTCGCACTTGAAAGCATCACGCTCCCGGGGGAGACCGTCGATATAGGAGAGAGCGCATTTGCTTTCTGCCGAGCTCTTAAGACGGTTACCGTTTCCGGTAAGCCCGAGCAGATAAAGAGGTGGACCTTCAGAGATTGTACGGCACTTGAATCCCTGAGAATGGATGCTTTGGATACCTCGTTTGACGAGCTTGCTTTTGAAGGAGCGTCTTTGGATAAGGATGATATAAAGTCGCTTCACACCTCTGTTGTCTCCATATCCTGCAAGGACGAGAACGGAGACGAGATCCGCGTCGAGCACGGCGTTGCCGTGCTTGAGATCGACGAGGAAAAGAAGATCGACGCTCCCGGGATCGATGGATACGAGATCGTCGGAGACAGCTCGAGCACGGTGGTCGGAAGCGAAGAGCCTATAACGGTCGAATTTATATATAAGAGAATAGAAGAAGAGGACGCTACCGACGCAGCCGCCGAGTCTACCGAAGCACCTGCAGCGACAGATGCGCCCGAGGAGAAGAACAAGACAGACTTTACCGCTATTATAGCGATAGTGGTATTTGTGGTAGTGATAGGAGGCATAGCGGTGGGAGCATTCTTCCTGATACGCTCGGATAAGAAGACGACAAAGGACAGCATGACGGTTCGCAAAAAGGAAAATGCAAATAACAAAAAAGGAAAGAGAAAATAATGAAGAATAATCTCGAGCTTGAGATAAAGGTCTCTGAGGAGCTGCTCCGCAAATTCCTCTATGTGTGTGAAAAGGAAAAGCGAAACCCCAATGCTCAGTTTGCTTTTATGGTACGGAACAATGTGGCGTATTACGAAAAGACTAAGGGCAGGATCTCCGAAGCTGAGCTGAAAAACATAGATATCTCTCCGTATGAGAGTGAAAATTAAAAGACATAGCCGAACCGCAAGGTTCGGCTATGTCTTTTTTGCGAAAAACGGAAAAATAAAGTTACAAAATCCAAAAAATCAGTTGGTAAAAATAATATTTTTCCGAAAACGGAAAAATATTTTCAAAAGCTATTGACAAGAATGAAAAAAAGGTGTATAATGTTCCCGAAGATAGAAAAATGCCTTTCGCGATCACTGATTTTATTTTTGACGAGGTAGAAAAAATGGCAACTGCACAAAAGAAAAAGGTAGAGGTGGCGGCTATCCCCACAAATGACGCCGAGGCTAAAAAGAAGGCACTCGCAACTGCACTTTCGCAAATTGAAAAAAAGCACGGAGCCGGCTCGGTCATGCGGCTCGGCGATAACGCGCATATGGAGGTGCAGGCGGTCAGCACCGGCTCCATCTCACTTGATATCGCACTCGGTATCGGCGGTGTTCCGCGCGGAAGGATCATAGAAATATTCGGTCCTGAATCCTCGGGTAAGACCACCGTGGCATTGCATATAGTTGCCGAGGTGCAAAAGGCAGGCGGAGAAGCTGCTTTTATCGACGCGGAGCACGCTCTTGACCCCGTTTATGCCAAGGCTCTCGGTGTTGATATAAACAATCTGCTCGTTTCTCAGCCCGATTGCGGCGAGGACGCACTCAATATCACAGAGCAGCTCGTTCGCTCGGGCGCGGTCGATATCGTTGTAGTCGATTCTGTTGCGGCACTCGTGCCCCGTCAGGAGATAGAGGGCGATATGGGTCAGGCAACTGTCGGCGTTCAGGCAAGACTTATGTCTCAGGCTATGCGCAAGCTTTCGGCTATCATTTCCAAGAGCAACAGTATCGTGATATTTATAAATCAGCTCCGTGAGAAGGTCGGAGTTATGTACGGCAACCCCGAGACTACTCCCGGAGGACGTGCACTCAAATTTTATTCGTCGGTCAGGATCGATGTCCGCAAGGCAGACGTTCTCAAGAACGGAAACGATATCTATGGCAATCGCGTTCGCTGTAAGGTGGTGAAGAACAAGGTCGCGCCCCCCTTTAAGACGGCTGAATTCGATATCCTTTACGGAAAGGGAATATCGCGTTCCGGCGAGATCATAGATTATGCCATCACGCTTGATATTATAAAGAAGAGCGGCTCGTGGTTCTCTTATAACGGCGAGCGGATCGGTCAGGGAAAGGACAACGTGCGGAAGCTCATCGAGAGCAAGCCCGAGATGCTTGCCGAGCTTGATGCCAAGATCCGCGCCATGAAGGATACTCTGCCCGATACGACAGAGGAATTCGAGCTTGACGAGGATGACGATGAAGAATTCGATATCCGAACTATCGAAGAGGATCTCTGATGCAGATCGAGATACTTTCGCTCTCTTCGGCAGGCGAGGACGAGATATTCGTTTCGGTCGAGCTTCGCGAGGGCGAAAAATGCGAAAAAAAGCGGCTTCTCGTGCCAAGCTCCGTTTACGTGGATATGCGCCTGCGCAAGGGCGAATGTACGCCAGAGGCATTTGATGCGCTTGAATACGAATCAAATGTCTACGCCGCATATAAGCGAGGGGTCTGTATAGTAGGTTTCAGTGCCTGCTCTGAGCGGATGTTGATATCAAAGCTCATCGCAAAGGGCTTTGAAAAGAATATTGCACGTACGGCGGTAGGGAGAATAGCAGAGCACGGATTTATTTCGGAGAAGGACAACGCCTTCCGCGAGGCAGAGCGCGCTTTTGCAAAGCTTTGGGGCGCTTCACGGATACGTGCACACCTTATCTCAAGGGGATACTCCTCCGATACGGTTGACTGCGCGCTCTTCGCTCTGGAGGACTCGGGACTTGATTTCGGCGAGAATTGCAGACGGCTTATTGAGAGTAAGTATAAAAAAATTCCAAAGGACCGAAACGAGCTGCAAAAGCTCATAGCGTCCGTGTGCCGTTATGGCTACTCGCTTGGCGAGGTAAGATCGGCGTGTGCCGAGATCGCGAGCCGAAAGAACAGCATTTACGATTGACGTATGCAGGATATTGTTTGATACCGTAACGAAAAGAGAGACCGCAGGGCCTATTGTGAACCCTGCGGTCTCTGTATTATCATATTGAATATTACCTGTTGTACGAAATTGTTGCCGAAAAATCGATTGTCTTACCCGGTTCGAGGACTCTATGACCCTTGGGTGCAGGTTCGTTTAGCCCATTAACCATTCCGCACTGCGGCTCGATGCAGATAAAACCGCCCTGTCCGCGGCCGTTATAAAGTATCCAATGATCAAATTCATCACTTACGGTATAATCGTAGTCTCCGACGACGGTCTTATGACCGCTTGCGAGGTAGTAGCCGTCGACGTCAACGCCCTTGGAGGGGCTTCCGGTAACGTACTTCTGCTCCTTCTCGTTGAGGTGAATGTATCTTCCGTTAGCCTGTCCGTTCACGCGCTCCTGATGCATGGAGATGGGAAGGATAAAGAACTCTGGCTCGACGAAGGTCGTGTGCATACAGAAGACGACTGGCAGATCGCACTTGTCGATATTCTTTACGGTATAGCTCTGGGTAAAGCCGTTACCGTCAAGCTTGTAGGACACGGTTATCTCGCACATAAAGGGAAACCACTCGTCGATCTTGTCGTATGTGAACTTCAAAGTTACCTCGTTGTCCCTGTGCTCGACGAGCGAGAAGGGGCGCATATGTACGAAGCCGTGGATGTGACACTGAGACCAGTCCTCGTTGAGAGGAAGCGTGTAGTCCTTGCCTTCAAATCTGAACTTACCGAAGTTGGTACGGTTAGCAGGGAAAAGAATGGGAGAGCCCTGAAGATAGGGGTTTACGGCAAGCTGTGCCTCATCGACCAGAGGAACGAGAATGTCCTTGCCGCAATGAGTGAGGGAAATAACGTTTCCCCCGAGCCTCGGGCAGACGGTTGCCGCCCATTCGCCGTATTGAATGGATAATACGTCTTTAATGCTCATGATGATTACCTCACGAAAAATTTTACTTTAGCATATTATATACTTTTCAGAGAGTTTTGTCAACAATATTTTACGAGTACAGGCCGATAATGTCCGAATCGGTATTGACTTTGCAAAAATATGTGATATAATTGATTCGGCAAGAAGTCGTTTTTTATAAATCAAACTCATAAGGAGTAGACTATGAACTATTGGAGACAGAGCAAAAACAATATTTACGTTGCCGCTCACCGCGGCTGGTCAACGAAGTATCCCGAAAATACGATGCTTGCTTTTCGCAAGGCGGCAGAGCTTAAGGTGGACCAGATCGAGACCGATGTTCGTGTGACTAAGGACGGTGAGCTTGTCCTTATGCACGACGCGACGGTCGACAGAACCACCGACGGACACGGCAGAGTTGAGGAAATGACGCTTGGGCAGTTACTTTCTCTTGACGCGGGAAGTTGGAAAGGCGAGGAGTTTGCGGGCGAGAGGATACCAACCTTTGCGCAGTTTTTGGAGTTTGCCGTTTCGCTCCCCGATATGACCTTTGATATCGAGCTTAAGGAATATCCCGAGGACGGAAGAGAGGAGCTTGCGTATTCGGTCTGCGACAGGGTACTTTCGCTTCTTGACGAAAACGGACTTTCCGAGCGTTGTGTTATCAACACATTCAGCGGTAAGCTTCACGAATACATCTACAAAAAGTACGGAATGAAGTACCGCCTTCACGTTTATTTTCCGATAACCCACCTTGGCACGGATATGACGCTTTTCCCGTATTCTTATGCATATTGCAGCTGTGTGTTCAGCGACAAGAAGAGCGACTACGAGTACATCGACAGATGCGGAATTCAGCCGTGGGCGGGTGCGTCGGTCAAGGACGAGCCGACTGTTGACCTTGCTATTGCAAACGGAGCCGAGCTTATCACCTGCAACGATCCCGACATTGTGCTCGAGCTTCTTCGAAAAAAAGGATACCATAGCTGATTGGAGGATAATTATGAAGGCAATACAGTATTCTACCAACAAATACGGCTTTTCGGTGCCGTATGAGCTGAAGGAAGCTCTGTATATGGGTGGAGTTTTGACGGCAAGACCGGCAAATAAGCCGTCGAACAGTGGTTTTTTGGGCTTTGGAGTTGCGCTCACCGGCTCGTCCTGCTACAATCTCGCGAAGATGGAAAAGCAGGACCGTCGCGCTCTTTTGGAAAGCATTTACGGCAAGGGCGGACTCGGGCTTTCGGTGGCACGCCTGACTATAGGTGCGAGCGACTACTCCGCTGAGCTGTATACCTACGACGACGTTGACGGCGACGAGACGCTTGAGCACTTCTCGGTCGCACGCGATGAGGAATATATAATTCCAATGATAAAGGAGATACTAAAGATAAATCCCGATTTGTATATATTTGCGTCGCCCTGGACTCCGCCCGGATGGATGAAAACGGGTGGCTCGGCGTGCGGCGGACATATGCGCGCAAGGTTTATTGAGTGCTACGCCGAGTATTTTGTGAGGTATATCAAGGCGTACCGCGAGCACGGAATAATTATCCGCGCCGTTACGCCGCAAAACGAGGTTGAGACGCAACAGTCGGGACTTATGCCGGCGTGCTTGTGGAATCCGGAGACCGAGGCGGAGTTTGTGAGCGCGTTGCGCAAAAAACTTATTGACAACGGTATGGCAAATATCGAAATATGGATAAATGACCACAGCTTTGCCTATGCTGAAAGGGTTGATTGGCAGCTTCGCGAATATCCCACGCTGAAGAGCGAAAGCGGTGGCGTGGCGTTCCATTATTACGACGGAAATATCGAGCAGACCGAGTATCTTATTGACAAATACGACGGTCTGCGCCTACACTTTACCGAGGGCGGACCGAGACTTTACGATAACTACGATACCGACTGGTGCAAGTGGGGTATTATGATGTCAAAGGTCCTTAACTTGCGTTACTTTTCCTTTACCGGCTGGAACCTTTTGCTCGACGAGACGGGCGGACCGAACATAGGTCCTTTCTTCTGCGGAGGTTTGGTTACGCGCAACAGGCTGACGGGCGAGCTTTCATACAGCGGTCAGTATAGGGCGTTTGAGCATTTTGCAAAATACGTTACAAAGGATTCCGTGATAACTCCGCTTGAGTTCGGTAAGGACGGATATACTATGTTCGGATATCCTAAAGATCATAAATCCATCGAGGGTACTTTGATCGAACATCCGAACGGAAACGCGGAAATGGTTCTGATAAATCCGAATGCCGAAAAAGCACAACTTCAGTGCTTCCGCGGCGGAAAATGGTGGTATATCGAGCTTTTGCCGGATACACTTGCAACGGTCTGCTTTGAAATTTGAAACGGTTTTTTAGTTAGCTTTTTATTAGGTTTTTTAGCGACTTTCTTGAAAGAAAGTCGCCCAAAGAACTTTCTACGGAAAGGTTTTTGGCATCAAGGTTGGTTTGTACAGTTTAAATCTGATAACGAGCAGTTTTTCTGAGGAAGCTTTCTCGGGCAGCTCATCGCTGCCGAGAAAGCTTTTTATGTGCGCTCGGCATGCGCTATCACTT
>CAYQEY010000049.1:0-14942 GCA_964416635.1 uncultured Lachnospiraceae bacterium
GTCGCTGGGCTCCATATCGCTGTTGATGTAATTGGAGAAATAAGGAGTACCGTACTTTGCGGTCATCTCAAAGAGAAGGCGGTTGTTTTCGGTATCAGACCAGTCAAAATCGGATGTAATGGAGTAGGTGGGGATGGGATACTGGAATCCGCGTCCGTTGGCGTCGCCCTCTATCATAGTCTCGATAAACGCCTTGTTTACCATATCCATTTCCTTCTTACAATCTTTGTACTTGAAGTCCATTTCCTTTCCGCCAACGATGGCATTGAGCTCAGCGAGGTCGGCGGGAACTGTCCAGTCAAGCGTGATGTTGGAGAAGGGAGCCTGAGTACCCCAACGCGATGGTGTATTGACACCGTAAATAAACGACTCGATGCACTTTTTGACCTGCTCGTAAGAAAGATTGTCTACCTTTACAAAGGGAGCAAGGTAAGTGTCAAATGACGAGAATGCCTGAGCGCCCGCCCATTCGTTCTGCATGATGCCGAGGAAGTTGACCATCTGATTGCAAAGCGTGGAGAGATGGCTTGCGGGCGCAGAGGTGATCTTGCCCGTAACTCCGCCGAGACCTTCCGTGATGAGCTGTTTGAGCGACCAGCCGGCGCAGTAACCCGTGAGCATAGAGAGGTCGTGCAGATGTATGTCAGCGTTTCTGTGTGCGTTTGCGATCTCCTCGTCGTATATCTCGGAGAGCCAGTAGTTAGCCGTGATAGCTCCCGAGTTGCTGAGAATAAGTCCTCCGACCGAATAGGTGACAGTGGAATTTTCCTTAACTCTCCAGTCGATATTCTTTACGTAGCTGTCTACTATCTCCTTGTAATCGAGGATCGTAGACTTCATGTTACGCATCTTTTCTCTCTGCTTGCGGTAGAGGATGTAAGCCTTTGCCACATCGGCATAACCTGCCTGAACAAGAACAGACTCGACCGAGTCCTGAATATCCTCTACAGAGATAAGTCCTTCTTTGATCTTAGGTTCAAACTCTGCCGTTACCTTCAATGCAAGAAGGTCGATAACAGAGGGGTGATAATTCTTTTCCTGCGCTTCAAAAGCCATTTTGATGGCCTCGCTGATCTTGGATATATCAAAATCAACGACTTTTCCGTCTCTTTTTAAAACCTGATACATGTCTTCCTCCTGATTGGCATTTTAATGTAGTCAATCGTAAAACTGCGCTTTACAATTGGGAAGTGCGCGGCGGGGATACGCGAGCTTATCGCGCCTGCAGAAATCCGCGATTTTGCTGCTCCCCTAACGGATTTAATATGAAATCGCTGATTTTTCAATTGACTATGAAATTTAAATTAGAAACCGTTATAAACAGTATACATTAAAAATCGAAAAATGTCAATTGTGAGAAATAACAATATATTGATTATTTTTTTGGTGATAAACACTATATATTGTGTTAAAGTGACGGATTTATACGCCCCGCAGTCCGGTAACGGGCAATTCCTCACATGCTGCGGCTTGAAGCTTTATCATTTCGGAATCACTGTATGCGCTGTATCCGTCAGAGAGTATGTCGCCCGAATCTACGTATTTTTGAAGAAAATATCTGCGTGCACCGCGGAGTCTGCGGGCAATCTGCCTTATATCGTTTTCGTCGTGTAGCTCGCGTACCACCGTCGTCCTAAACTCGTAATCCGGTGCTTTCTTCATTATTGTATCAATGCTTCTTTGTATATTATCAAAGTTTCCCCCGACACCCGTACTCAAGGCGTATTTTTCGTTTGTGTTCTTTATATCCATGGCGACATAATCCACGAGTCCTTTGTCAAGCAACGCCTCAAGTCTTTCGGGAAAACTGCCGTTGGTGTCGAGCTTTATCTCAAGCCCCAATTCTCGTATACGCTTGATAAAGTCTTCTATATCGGTGTTAAGCAAAGGTTCACCTCCGGTTATGCAAACTCCGTCAATCAGACCGCTTCTTTTCGTTACATATGCAAAGAAACTGTCCTCGGATATTTCTCCTACCTCTCCCGGACGCAAGACAAGCGAGGCATTATGACAAAACGGGCAGCGAAAATTACAGCCTCCGGTAAAAACCGTGCAGGCAAGCTTTCCCGGAAAGTCAAGCAATGTGGTCTTTTGCAATCCTTTGATGATCATAAAATGCTCCTTGGATCAAAATACGTAAAATAAAATAGTTAAACCTATTGATTTTCAAATTGATATGTGTTAAAATAAAAAGGGTAAGTGAAATTTACTCTAATAAACTTATTTTCGGTGAGATAATGACGATCGGTGAAAAAATAAAAAAACTGAGGACAGACAAGCTTATGTCGCAAAGCGAGCTCGCGGGCGGAGAGATAACCCGGAATATGCTAAGCCAGATAGAGCACGGAAGCGCTATGCCTTCCTTAAATACTGTAGTTTACATAGCGTCACGCCTTAACGTATCGCCCGGCTTTTTGCTTGCAAACGACGACGACGAGAGACTGTATCTGAAAAATGACGTTATAGACGATATAAAGAAAGCTTACGTCGGAAAAAATTTTGACCTTTGCTATGATATGTGCAAGGGCTTCAACGCACGAGATGACGAGATAACGCTTATACTTGCCGAATGTGCACTGAGGGTCGGAGCGGAGGCGTTTAACAGAGGGGAGCTTCACAGAGCTGTCGAACTCTTTGATGAAAGCCTGAGCCGCTGTGCCGAAAGTATTTACAACACTGACACTATCTCCACCGAGGTAAGAATGTATTTTGAATATATGGAGCTTATATCACCGATGCTCGCTTCAAATGTTGCAGACGGCGGAGAATACGAGATATTGCCGTATAAAAACAGCTTTTCGCTGTATTCGGGTATTATCGGCGAAGCCGAGCTAAACGGCTGGGAGAACGTGATCCTTCTTCAGCAGAGACTGGAGCGCCTTCCAAGCGACGGTATGTATGCTTTGCACATCAAGGCTCGTATGAAAATGAATTGCGGGGAGTATTCCGGAGCGTATACCGTATTGCACGACCTGCTTTACAGTGACAGGTACGTTCTTCCTACCCCGATGCTGTATTTCGTGCTTTGCGATCTTGAAATATGCTGTAAAGAGATTGATGATTTTAAAGGTGCATACGAGTATTCTTCAAGTAAAATATCGCTTTTGCAGAAGTTACTCGCCTGAGTTTTGCGGGGGAAGAGAATTTTTTCTGTCTCTCTTCTTTAACCTTTCATATACAGCGGTGATCGTAACTACCGCCATCACGTACGCGATGACTCCGTAAAGAACGTCGGAAATATAATAAACGCACATTATAAGCACCTCGGCAAAGGACCCGGGCGCGCCGTAGGTTATATCGTTGGCGATTCGAGTCAAAAGCTTTATTGTCAGTATCAGGATGCTCATTTTGATTGCCGAGCGCTGAAGGGGATTGTTCCAATTAACGAATTTTTTTAAAGGAAGTATCTTCTGCGGCTCGGGACGGGAGATCTGTTTGGGATCGTCAAGCGAATCAACGTACAGCTTGTACTTGCTTGAATCGATTTTGGTGAATACGTAAACTATCAAGAGCTGAAGCATTTGCAAAAGGAAATATATCGCGAGATATGCGACATCCAGCAAGATGTCCGCACTGTTTCCGATTGATCCGTAAACAACAGCGTTCATGAGGATCTTCAGCGGTATCTGGGCAACAAACAGAATCGTATAAAATATAACCGTGAGGCGTGTCTCGGTTTTTGAAAGCAGCAGCATTGAAAAAATTATGAGCGCGTATGATACCGAGAAAGCACATAGGTCGAGAAGATCCTGTGAGTATTTGATTATTATTGTTATTACAGAACTTCTGTAAGCCACATTTGCTTCAAGCGACGCGTAGATCGGCACAAGTACGAGGGTATTGAGCAAAACCGGAATCGCACAAAACAGCGTTAGCACAATACAGTATATCTTTTTTGACTTTGATTTGTCTATGGGTGAAGAGAGGAAACGGTACATTTTTACCTCCGTGAATAGATTCTCACACCATTATATCATAAAGGGCGAAAAAAGTGTTTATATTTTTGTAAATTATTTTGATAAAACATTTTTTAAACTTTACTATAAATTTAATAAAGTGTAAATAATGAAAATTTGTTTGTGAAATATTAAAATTACTGTTTACAAAATGGGAAAAATGTAGTAAAATATACTGAGTATATAATATTTAAGGGGTAATTTAATATGTGCAGTACTTCGCGACCAAAATATAAAAGAATTCTGCTTAAGCTCTCCGGCGAGGCTCTTGCGGCAAAGGATGGAATTCTTGACTTCAATTTTATTGCTTCCATAGCAGAGGTACTCAAAAAGTGCGTCGCCCAAAAAATAGAAGTGGCGGTCATAGTAGGTGCAGGTAACATCTGGAGAGGCAGGCAGGGCGGAAAAATGGACAGGGTGCGCGCCGACCATATGGGTATGCTTGCAACCACGATCAATGCGCTTGCGCTTGAGGATACCTTTAAGCAGTGCGGTCTTGATTCAATTGCGATGACAGCCGTCGAAATGAATGCTTTTGCCGAGCAGTATACTGTACGAAATGCTGTCAAGGCACTTGAGGACGGAAAGGTCGTGATCTTCGGATGCGGACTCGGCTCACCCTTCTTTTCAACCGATACGGCAGCCGCACTTCGCGCCGCGGAGATAGGTGCCGACGCGGTACTTATGGCAAAAAACATAGACGGTATCTATACCGCTGACCCAAAGCTTGACCCTAACGCCGTTCGCTACGACGAGATAACATATAACGACGTGCTGGCAAAGGAGCTTAAAGCGCTCGACCTGACTGCTACTGCATTCTGCATGGATAACGACATCCGCGCTTATGCCTTTGAGCTTAAGGATCCGATGAACATATACCGTGTTGCAATGGGTGAGAAGATAGGGACCGAGTTGCACAGATGATCTCACGCTGAATAATTTTTAATAAAAGAAATATAATTACTATACGGAGGTTAATATGAAACTCAATACAAAAGACTTTGAAGTAAAAATGCAAAAGACTATCGCCGCTTATCAGGAGAATCTCACCGTAATCCGTGCAGGTCAGGCGAATACCGCCGTTCTTTCAAAGGTCAGCTTCGAATATTGGGGAGCTCCTACACTTATAAGCTCTATGGCGGATATCCGTGTTGCAGATACTAAGACCGTTACCATAACACCATACGACGCAAGCACGCTTAAGGCAATGGAAAAGGCGATTCTTGCTTCTGACGTCGGAATTACTCCCACAAACGACGGTAAAGTTATTCGTCTTGTATTCCCTCAGCCTACAGAGGAGCGCCGTAAGGATCTTGTAAAGCAGGTACAGAAGATGGGTGAGGATGCAAAGGTTGCTATCCGTAACATAAGAAGAGACGCCAACGATCTCTGTAAGAAGCTCAAGAAGGACGGAGAGATGACAGAGGATGAGCAGAAGGTGTCTGAAAAATCCATTCAGGATCTGACCGATAAGTACATCAAGGATGTTGATGCAGTAACATCCAAAAAAGAAAAGGAAATCATGCAGATCTGACGTTTGTTTATCAGGGCGGGTTTTTTGCCCGTCCTGTTTCTGTTAATAAAATCTGTAAGGAATGAGTATGGGTAAAAAGATCAAAGATCCCGCGCCAAACAATTGCCCGATAAGGCATATTGCTTTTATTATGGATGGCAACGGAAGATGGGCAAAAAAACGCGGTATGCCGCGTGAATACGGGCACAGATGCGGTGCGCAAACCTTTAAAAAGATAGTGGAGCATTGCTCGGATCTCGGCATAGAGGCGGCGACATTTTACGTTTTTTCAACAGAGAATTGGAAACGCTCCGAAGGCGAGGTAAACGCCCTGATGCGCTTGCTTGATGAATACCTCGAGGACTGTGAAAAACAGCTCGCACGCAAGGACAAAAACATACGCTTTGTGTTTTTGGGTGATAAGGCTCCTTTTTCGGAGTCATTGCGTGCGAAGATGGAGCGAATCGAAAAAAATTCAAGGGACAATACGAGAATAGTAAATCTTGCGATTAACTACGGTGGAAGAAGCGAGCTTGTTCATGCGTATAACACTCTCATGAAAGAGGGAAGGACTGCCGTTACGGAAAAGGATATCACGGCGGCACTTTACACCAAAGACTCACCCGAGCTTGATATGGTCGTGCGTACCGGCGGAGATCTCAGAATATCGAATTTTCTTCTCTGGCAAACGGCGTATGCAGAACTTTATTTTACGGATAAGCTTTGGCCGGATTTCGGTGCCGAGGATGTTGATGCTGCAATAGACGCTTTCAAAAGTCGGCAACGTCGTTTCGGCGGTGTGTGAAAGGATTTCTATGTTACAAAGAATTATTACTTCTGTTATTGCACTTTGCGTGCTGCTTCCAATACTTTGGTTTTCGGACACGTGGATATTCCCCGTCGCTATATCGGTAATTTCGGTCATATGCCTTTTTGAAATGTTCAAATGCATGGGGCTTCACAAAAAGCTCTCGATCACTTTGCCAACCTATGTTATAGGCACTCTTTTGCCCATTCTTCAGCGAATTCCCGGTTTTAATACCAAGGTAGTCCCTCTTGCCGCAGTTTTGGCAATAGCATATCTTGTATATCTTTTCGGACTTGTGGTATGGTCACACGGAAAGTTTACATACAGCGATATGTCTGCCTCGGCACTTACATCGTTTTATATCGTATTCGCTCTCAATATGATACTTTACATCCGAGATTTCAATACCAACGGAAAGTATATATACTTGCTTACATTCATCGGCGCTTGGATAACCGATATATTTGCTTATTTTACCGGAGTTTTCTTCGGAAAGCACAAGCTTATTGAGGATGTAAGCCCTAAAAAAACCATAGAGGGAAGTATAGGAGGAATAGTTTTTTGTTCGATCTCCTTTGTTGTTATGGGAATTATTATCGATGTATTCTTCGGCGGCAACGCAAATATCGTTTTTCTTGCGATAAGCGGCTTATTCATATCGGTCATCGCTCAGGTGGGAGACCTTATAATGTCGGTGATCAAGAGACATTACGGAATTAAGGATTACGGAAAAATATTTCCCGGACACGGAGGAATGCTCGACAGATTCGATTCCATCCTCGCAGTCGCCATGGGAGTTGCCGCGATGTGTATGGTATCGTCAATAATAAACGTCCCGATTCTCTGATCGGAGGAAAATATGTATACTGAAAAACAAAAATGCATATCGGTTCTCGGATCAACCGGTTCTGTCGGCGAGCAGGCGCTTGATGTTGCAGAGAAACAGCGACTGAGAGTAAGATCGATAAGCGCAAACAAAAACTCAAAAAGGGCAGAAGAGCAAGCGAGAAAATTTTCTATCTCCTCGGTCGCTATGGCAGACGAGAGCGCCGCAAAGGATCTCAGAATTCGTCTTGCCGATACCGATATAAAGGTCTATTCGGGACAGAGCGGAATTTGTGAGATGATCGCAAGCGAGCCAAACGACGCAGTCGTTAATTCGATAATAGGAGAGGCGGGCTTGATGCCAACGCTCGCGGTAATAGACTCGGGCGCACGTCTCGCACTTGCCAACAAGGAATCGCTCGTTGTCGCGGGCGAAATAGTTATGAAAAAAGCAAGCGAGAAAAAGATCGATATAGTCCCCGTCGACAGTGAACATTCGGCAATTTTTCAATGTCTGCGTTCGGGAAGTGACAAAGAGGTAAAAAGAATATTTCTCACCGCCTCGGGCGGACCTTTTTTCGGATATACCAAGGAACAACTTCGCTCAATAAAATTACGGGACGCGCTTGCACACCCAACCTGGAAAATGGGAGCAAAGATAACCGTAGATTCGGCTACCCTTATGAATAAGGGCTTTGAAGTTATAGAGGCGGTGCATCTTTTCGGCGTTGACGCCGACCGAATACAGGTCGTGGTTCATCGCGAGAGTATAATACACTCCATGGTCGAATATATTGATAACAGTATAATCGCCCAAATGTCTCTGCCGGATATGCGTCTGTGCGTTCAGTACGCCGTTTCGTATCCCGAGAGAACGGCGGCGATCATACCCGAGCTCGATCTTTTTAAGATATCATCGCTCACTTTTAAGGAACCCGACACAAAAACCTTCGCATTGCTTTCATGCGCTGTGGATTCGGTAAAAAAGGGCGGAGCTCTGCCGGCGGTGCTCAATGCCGCAAACGAGGTGGCAGTAGCCGCTTTTCTTGACGGACGGATACAGTTTTATCAGATAACCGAGGCGGTGTGTCAGACCGTAGATCTTCTGCAACACGCAAGGGATTCGCATACACTCGATTCAATCATAGATTTTGACAGGGAAGCACGCATAGTTGCAAATAGGATTTTAAAGCTATAAATACCCGAAAGGAATTTTTTTATGAGCGGCGTTCTTACTGCTGTTTTTTATTTATTGATAATGGTATTCGTTTTCGGAATACTTATATTCATACATGAATTAGGACATTTTCTCACCGCAAGAAGATGTGGTGTTGCCATCAAGGAATTTGCCATAGGAATGGGACCTACGCTGTTTTCTTGGAATTCCAAGAAATATGATACGAAATATGCGCTCCGCGCATTTCCCATAGGCGGCTTTGTGAGCATGGTCGGCGAGGACGAGGCATCGGATGACGAAGACGCTTTCTGCAACAAAAAGGTCTGGCAAAGAATGTTGATAACAATTGCGGGACCGCTTATGAACCTCGTTCTCGGATTTATCCTTATGCTCGCGGTAGTGCTTATGCAGGGTCCCGTTGCAACGACTACAGTCGCAGAGTTCAATGACGGCGCGCTCTCAAGTACTCAGCTTATGGTCGGAGATGAGATAGTCAAGGTTGACGGCACGAGAGTCAGAAGCGGCAACGAAGTCCTTTATGAGATAATGAATCAAGGATATGAGCCGATAGACATCGTTGTAAAAAGAGACGGAGAAAAGATACTGCTTGAGGATGTTGTTTTTCCCACCTTTGAGGATCAAGGGGTGATGTTCGGTGATATGGATTTCAAAGTCCTTTCGGGAGAGCGCACCTTTTTAAACACGATAACACACACATTTACCCGTTCGGTTTCTACCGTAAAAATGGTGGTGGATTCCTTGATCGGATTGCTCAGCGGCAGATTCGGTATTGACGCCATGTCAGGACCCATAGGGGTTGCAGAGGTAGTGGGAGAAGCGGCAAAAACAAGCGCTTTGAGTTTTTTGTATATCGTTACGGTGCTTACGATAAATCTCGGAGTATTCAATCTTATTCCTTTTCCCGCGCTTGACGGCGGACGTTTCCTATTCCTTGTTATAGAGGCAATACGCCGCAAACCTATCAACAGGAACGTAGAAGCGTATATAAATTTTGCAGGATTGATACTTTTGTTCGGACTTATGATATTTATATCCTTTAAGGACGTTTTAAAATTGATTTTCAGGTAAGATATGAAATATAACGATATAAGAAGAAAAACGAAGAAGATAAGAATAGGAAACACGGCAATAGGCGGGGATTCGCCTATTGCCATTCAATCAATGACGAATACCGATACACACGATAAAGAGGCTACTCTCGCACAGATACGCTCGCTTGAAAGCGCGGGATGCGATATAGTCAGAATAACCGTTCCCGACACAGAGGCGGCAGATACCATTCCGTATCTTAAGGAAAAAGGTGTATCCATACCGATAGTTGCCGATATTCATTTTGATTACAGAGTGGCGCTCAGATGTGCAGAGGTCGGTGTTGATAAGATCAGAATAAACCCCGGAAATATCGGCTCTGACGACAGAGTTTTTGAGGTCGTGAAGGCGTGCAAAAGGGCAGAAATACCAATAAGAATAGGTGTAAACAGCGGTTCTCTTGAAAAGGAAATACTTGCAAAATACGGTGCTCCGACGGCAGAGGCGCTATGCGAGAGCGCACTTTATCATGCCTCATTGCTTGAAAAATATGATTTTGAGGATATAGTCATTTCAATAAAGGCATCAGATCCCTACAATATGATAACCGCAAACCGAATGCTTGCGAAAAAATGCGAATATCCGCTTAAACTTGGTGCTAACGAGGCGGGAAGTCGCGAGATGGGCTCTGTAAAAAGTGCCGTAGGCATCGGAGCTTTGCTGTGCGACGGCATCGGAGATACGGTAAGAGTTTCGCTTACGGACAAGCCCGAGCAAGAGATCGGTGCGGCGAAAAATATTTTCAATGCAATAGGCATCGAGGGGCAGAGCGGTATGAACATCGTCAGCTGTCCAACCTGCGGAAGGACCGGGATAGATCTGATCTCGCTGGTTGCAGCGTTTGAAAAACGCGCAAAAGAAGAAAATATTTCAGACAAGGCAATCAAGGTCGCAATCATGGGATGCGTAGTCAACGGTCCGGGCGAAGCTCGCGAGGCGGATATAGGCATAGCAGGCGGAAAGGGTGAAGCGGTGCTTATCAAAAAAGGTGTTATCGTCGAAAAGATACCCGAGGGCAATATAGTTGAACGTCTGATCGACGAAATAAAGAGGATTTAAAAGGAATAGTATGGCAAAGACCTTAAAAGAATATTTTAAAAAATATCTTCCGGCACCGAATCAGGAATCGGTGCTTTCAAGCGCTGTTGCCACAAGTGCAAAGATAGACCGGGATAACAGAATAATCGAGGTCCATGCGGAACTGAAATACCTCGTGCCCAAGAGCGAGCTCTACGAGATAGAGCAGGGCGTTGCCGAGGCTTACGAACTCACTTTTTGTAAGATATTACCCCACTATCCTTCGGTGCTGTTTGACAGCAGTTATATTCCTCAAATACTTATCGAAGCGGAGCGTACGGGAGCAGTTGCAAGAGGCTTTTTCGACAATTATACCTACTCGCTTGAGGACGGCGTGCTGACCGTAAAGATTCCTTTTTCCTCTAACGGCATAGGACTGCTTGAGGATGCACAAACGCCCGTAATGATCGAAAATATCATATACAGTGAGTTTTCGGTAAGAGTAAGAGTGAAGATAGAGCAGAACGGCGTATATGACCTTGATATGATGTCGGATGCTTACAACGAGCGCCTGAAACATTTTGACAAGCAGATTTCCGACGCCGAAAAGCATTACGGAGAGTATTCGGAACGGGCGACACAAATCGTTAAGAACGACGCAGAGAATGAGGTCAGATTGCCACGTCTTTCATCTGTATTCGACGATACGAGCGTCGAAGTCAACGACGACGGAACCGTCAGAATAGGCAACTCGGTTTTCGATATTTCGACTCCGGAATTTGTTTACGGCGTACCTTTTGAGATAAGACCCTTGCTTATATCGGGTATAACCCGACCTGTCAAAAATGTGATTATCATCGGTGAGGTGTTTGCATACACAAGCGAAGCGAACCGCGCGGGAGATAAATTCAATGTTTCATTTGGCATATTTGACGGAAGCTCTTCGATGTTCGTGAAAAGATATTCGCTTGATGCCGACAGTGCCAAGGAACTCGGCAATACCATCAAAAACGATATGGTCGTTGCAATAAAAGGATATACAAAAGAAGAACGTAACGATCCAAGCGAGATCTTCATGAACTACAGCGACATTGCAGTCATAAAGAAGAAAAAACGTACAGACAACGCACAGAAAAAGCGTGTGGAGCTTCATCTGCATACCAATATGTCGACGATGGATGCATTGATACCGCCCGACGTTGCGGTAAAGACTGCGCAGTCTTGGGGACATCCCGCCGTCGCGATAACCGACCACGGTAACGTTCAGGGATTCCCGGAGGCAATGCTTGCAGCGGACAAGTGCGGAATGAAGGTCATTTACGGAATGGAAGCATATTTTGTAAATGATACCGCGAGCGCCGTTTACGGTAAATATTATGGGGATTTTTCGGATGAATTCGTCGTATTCGACATTGAAACCACGGGTCTGTCTCCTCTTAATTGCAAAATAACCGAAATAGGTGCGGTTAAGGTCAAAAACGGAGAAGTGCTTGAGGTATACAATACTTTTGTAAATCCGGAGGTACCGATTCCGCAGGAAATTGTTGAGCTCACATCAATAACAAATGAAATGGTGGCAGACGCGCGAAAAATAGATGAAGTTTTGCCCGAATTTCTCGGGTTTGTCGGAGAACGTCTGCTCATAGCACACAACGCAAACTTTGATATAAGCTTTATCAGAGCGGCGGCAAATGAGCTGGATATTCCTTTTGAAAATCCATACCTCGATACCGTCGGACTTTCGAGATTTCTCAATAAAGACCTGAAATCGCATAAGCTCGACGTACTCGCAAAACACTATAAGCTCGGAGATTTCAATCATCACAGAGCAAGCGACGATGCGGAGATGCTTGCGCGTATTTTCTTTAAGATGACAGAACAGCTGTCCTCAATCGATATCAAGAACTTCAAGGATCTCGGTCATGAGCTCAGTACGAGCGCGGATCCGCTTACCCTGAAGCCTTACCATCAGATAATACTCGTCAAAAACGCCACAGGGCTTAAAAATCTTTACAGGCTTATATCTTCAAGCTATCTTTCCTACTACAGGCGTCAGCCGAGAATCCCGAAAACAGAGCTTGAAAAATACCGCGAAGGACTTATTATCGGTTCGGCATGTGAGGCGGGGGAGCTTTTTATGGCGGTACTTGAGGGCAGACCCGAGCGCGAGATAGAAGAGATCGTCAACTTTTACGATTATCTTGAAATTCAGCCCATATGCAATAACAGGTTTTTGGTTACGGAGGGCAGAGTTGCCGATGACGAGGGGCTGAGAGAGCTTAACAGAAAGATCGTCGCGCTTGGAGAAAAATACAATAAACCTGTAGTTGCTACATGCGACGCACATTTTCTTAACGACGAGGACGAGATATACCGTAAGATACTGCTCTCGGGAATGAAATTCAAGGACTGCGACAGAGACATACATCTGTATTTCAGAACCACCGAGGAGATGCTGGAGGAATTTTCTTATCTCGGAGAGGAAAAGGCATACGAGGTAGTGGTAGAAAACACCAACATGATAAACGATATGATAGGAGAAGTGCGTCCGATACCGAAGGGATCTTACACCCCGCATATGGACGGAGCCGAGGAAGAGCTTCAGGAAAAATGCTGGACACGCGCAAAATCCATGTACGGTGATCCCGTCCCGGAAATAGTAAAGCACAGACTCGAGAAAGAGCTGAACTCTATAATAAAAAACGGCTTTGCTGTTCTCTATATGATCGCGCAGAGGCTGGTTTGGTATTCTGAAAGTCAAGGATATCTTGTAGGCTCGCGTGGGTCTGTCGGTTCATCTTTTGTCGCGACTATGGCCGGGATTTCCGAGGTCAACCCGTTGCCGCCACATTATTATTGTCCCAAATGCCGGTATTCTCAGTTCTTCACCGACGGAAGCGTGGGATCCGGATTTGATCTCCCCGACGCATACTGTCCGAATTGCAATACTCAGCTTAAAGCCGACGGACACGACATACCTTTTGAGACATTTCTCGGCTTCTACGGAGATAAATCTCCCGATATTGATCTTAACTTTTCGGGCGATGTGCAGGGAAAGGTACATAAATACACAGAGGAGCTTTTCGGAGCGGAAAACGTGTTCCGCGCAGGAACGCTCGGCACGCTTGCCGATAAGACGGCATACGGATTTGTTGCTAAGTATTTTGAAAGCAAGGGCGTAAGCATAGGCAAAGCCGAGATGGAAAGAATAATCGGGCATTGCGTCGGAGTCAAGCGCACTACGGGTCAGCACCCCGGAGGGATCATAGTTGTACCGAGAGAATATGAGGTGTATGATTTTACACCCGTTCAGCGTCCGGCGGACGACCCGAACTCGGACATAGTAACCACTCACTTTGCGTTCTCGTATCTGCATGATACCATACTCAAGCTCGACGAGCTGGGACACGATATTCCGACCAAATACAAGTGGCTTGAAACATTTTCAAATACAAGTGTTATGGATGTTCCGATGAACGATCCCGAGGTATACAAGCTCTTTGAATCGACCCGACCGCTCGGAATTTCTCCCGAGGACATTGACGCGCCCATAGGCACTTTCGGACTTCCCGAGTTCGGAACGCACTTTTTGCAGCAGGTCCTTGTCGATGCAAAACCGAAAAACTTTGCCGATCTATTGCAGATATCCGGACTTACACACGGAACGGGAGTGTGGCTCGGAAACGCCGACGAGCTTATAAAGGCGGGGATTTGCGATATCTCAAAGGTTATCGGATGTCGTGATAACATAATGAATGACCTTATCCGCTACGGCGTTGAGAACGCACTTTCATTTAAGATCATGGAATCTGTGAGAAAGGGAAAGGGACTTACCCCGGAATGGGAAGCGGCGATGCGTGAACACGATGTTCCCGAATGGTACATAGATTCATGCAAGAAGATAAAGTACATGTTTCCGAAGGCGCACGCGGCGGCATACGTTATGTCGGCAATACGCCTCGGATGGTACAAGGTGCATATACCGATAGCATTCTACTGTGCTATGTTTACGGTGGCACCCGGAGGATTCGACGCAGAAATAGTCGGTAAGGGCAGGGCAAACGTGATGGCGACAATAAAGGATATAGAGAAGCGTGGCAAGGAAGCCTCTCCGAAGGAGATCGCCTCCATTCCCTCACTTCAACTTGCCAACGAATGTATGGCACGAGGTATCAAATTCTTGCCGATAGATATTGAAAGATCTCACTCCTATGCTTTTCAGCCCGAGAACGGAGCTATTCGTATGCCGTTTTCCGCACTCGGCGGACTCGGAGACAATGCCGCGGCAAATATAGTCAGGGCACGTGATGAAGAAAGATTTTTCTCGATCGAAGATCTGCAGACCAGAGCAAAGCTGACCAAGAGCGTTATAGAGGTATTGCGTAAGAATCATGCACTCGATAACCTCAGCGAGACGGATCAGCTATCACTTTTTTAAAAAACAATAATAAAATACTGCGCCATATGAGTTGCAAAAATAACGGCTCTTTGTCAATAGTTGGGGTTAAAAAAATCTGACGAAAAGATAAAGAATTA
>CAYQEY010000050.1:0-14824 GCA_964416635.1 uncultured Lachnospiraceae bacterium
AAACAAAGTAATAAATTTTTTCATTGTAAAGCTCCTTTCGTTGACTATGTATTATTGATGCTAATTATGTTGTTATAGCCTGTTGCTTTATAGGAGAAAACTCCGCTCCATCTTCCATTATCCGCTACATCTATGTTTTCTAATGCATTTTGACCGTTCAGTATCCATTGATAAGATACAAAGTATGGTGAATCAGTATTTACAGATCCTGGATCAAGTATCTCATATAAGTAAGTATTAGCAGAAGAATCCCAATGATAGTCACAAATCACCATCATATGTCCAAACAAATAACCTCCTTCATCAGTGTAATACGATCTGCCAATACATACGGGTGATTCATCTAAAATGCTTCTGAGTGTACTTTCATCGTATATAGAATTTTCGGAATAATAGATGTATGTTATATCTGTTTCAAACAAATATTGTATTGCTTCTTCAAGATCTGCAAATGTTCCGGTTTGGTTTGCCGAGGTTATTTGCTGTGCGGTAGGCGAAGATGCGTCAATTCCCAATTTAACATGTACTGCCGCTGACGCTTGCGAAATGCTGGGGTTAATATACTTAAATGACATCATTCTTGCACAAGCTACCCAACACCATCTTCTTTGCTGTTGCGATTCAAGGTGAACATTATCATATACTTCATATAATTTCCATGTATCACTGCCGTCAGTTTGAGCCGATCCTACTATAACATCCTGATCTGCCGTAGAGGATAGATCTCCCGCTGAGAGATATATGTTATAGTTGCTCAATGGGTGCATCTTATAAGTTCTGTCGAACTGCTTTTGCAAAAAGCCGCCATCGAGGTAAATTATCCTTCGATAGCGGCTATAATTTGTTCATTTGAAGGTGTGGCTTACCTCTCGACATTATTTTATCATACTTAAAATGAAATGTCAAGCGGCGCGGGAAAGATTGGAATATTGTACAAAAAATGAGTATCTGAATTGTAAGAGTTCACAAAAGAGTGCTATTTCCAATGAATATTAAGATTGTTCGCTTACAGTATGTCGGCTCTTTACTCGCGCCGAGTGAAGGTGCCAAAATCTCCAATTGCGGCAGACGGCGATAAGCGAGCGTATCCACGCCGCACACGTCTAAATTTGAAAACGCAGTTTTACCATTTACTATTTTAAGCAAACCCTGCGATATTATGAAAAAATTTTCAGAAAAAATTTTCAGTTGCAGATGTCCTACGTTAGTTTGGCATAAATTTTCCGCAACATGAAATAAAGGATAAAATGTCAATTATTTTGTTCATTGTTCTTGTTGCTGCTGCTTTTTATTTTGCACGTGGAATTTCAAAAGCTTGGTGATGCCGTCTATACTGTAGAGAATATACGAAAGGATCATCATTGCACAGGACACGAGTATGCACAGGATCGACAGCTCTTGCGGTATATTGTACCATACAATGTGCAAAAACATCACCGTATACAGTATAACGGTATTGACTTTTCCGTGCCATACAGCTCCGTCGACCTTTCCGGTCTTGTGTATCAAGATCGCACGCAATACGAATGAGCTTATCTCCTTTATGAGTATAAGGATAAGCGGCATAAGTATAAGAGGAAAGCGCGTCAAAAGGCAGAAAAGCATGGCTATCTGCGTCAGTTTATCCGCAATCGGGTCAAGCGCCTTCCCGAGATCGCTTATCATATTGAAATGCCGTGCGATAAACCCGTCCACCACATCGGTAATTCCCGACAGGACGACGAGCGCCGCAGTAATCCCGGGCGACTCCTTTACGCAATAAGCCCAAACTATAAAAGGTATCAGTATAAGGCGAAAAAGAGATAATATGTTGGGTATTGTGACTATTTTTCCTTTATAGTCCTTATTGTCTTTCGAATTCATACTCTTCCTTTCCAACGGATTCATTAAGAGGTGTAGCGTACGCTCTGTATTTTCTGACACCGACTACCGTTTCACCGTCTATTTGAAGTGGAGCGGGACTGTCGAACTCAACTGTAATATCATTTCCGCAAAGAACTTCAGTGTATTTTTTATTCTTGAGATGCTCCCCCTTGAAAAGCGAGGGGAATATCATAAGTGTCTTGAGCTTTCCCGAATTGTGGAAAAACAATACCGAAAGCTTACCGTCGTGATTGTTGCGAACCTGTTCGGGTGTAGGCATCATACCGCCTCCGTAGTATCTGCCGTTCATAGTTGGAGCTATCCATACCTTCTTATATGTACGCGAAACTCCGTCGACGGTTACGGTTGCATTGGTAGGTTTGTAATGGAACAGGAGTCCTTTGATCGCAATACTCGTGTAGTTGATATCGGTATTACCCTCGGCACGCATTCTGTCTCCCACCTCACAGCAATATCCGTCGATACCGTAGCCTACACCGTTAATGAAGCGACATCTTTTACCGTTGACCTCGCAAACCGGAAGATTTTCCATATATTCGGTAACGCAAATCGGCTTGCCCGTCTCACCGCCTATATCACGAAGAAAATCGTTACCGGTTCCGCTTGCACAGAAAAATATCTCATTTGCAAGATCAAGATCAGCAGTATCGTTGACAAAGCGATTGAGCGTTCCGTCGCCGCCGCAGATAACGAGTGCGCAATCGCTCTTATCTGCCAAAAAATCTTTGTAATCGGTGATCATTGTCATATCGGCAATTCCGACTACCTCGCCGTCAAGGCTCTCGTTCAAAGCTCTCGCCACTTCTTCGCTCTTGCCATACCCTGCCATCGGATTGTAAAGCACATAATATTTCATAATTTTCTCTCCTTGGCATGTTTTGGGCTTTTTGATATATCCGTTAAAGTATCTGCAATATTTCAGACGCATTTGTGTCGGGTTTTACCTTCGGCATGACCTTCTCGATAACTCCGTTCGCATCGATAATAAACGTAGTGCGAACGACGCCCATGCTTACCTTACCGTAAAGCTTCTTCTCCTGCCAAACTCCATATGCCTTTATGGCTTCAAGCTCGGGGTCTGACAGAAGCACGAAGGGCAAAGAGTATTTTTCGGCAAATCTGACGTGCGACGCTACGCTGTCCCGGCTGATACCGATAACTTCAACACCCTTTTCCAAAAACTGATTATACGCTCCCGCAAACGCGCACGCCTGACGTGTACATCCCGGAGTATTATCCTTCGGATAAAAATACAGAACCACCCTTTTCCCGAGAAAATCCGAGAGAGACACGCATTTGCCGTCTTTGTCCTCAAGCGTAAAATCGGGAGCCTTCATTCCTGCTTCTAACATAATTCCTCCATTTTTATCTATATCTTGTTTTATCTGTATCTCAGCTGAAAATCACTCGTTGTCCGATAGGATCCTGTTGATGAGATCATTCATAAGTGCATCTCTGTCTATATGATATACGTAGCACATATCATCGCCGTTGGCGTATTGCTCGTAAATGCCCTCGTATGACGGCAGCGCGGTCTTTACGATTCTCGACTTCATAAATCTGTTGTTATCGTTGAGTAGCCACGCCACTGCGGTAACGTCCCAAATAACTCGCGTCCAGGGTCTTCCGTGAGCATATCTCTCGGCTTCCGAAATGGCGTTTTTTGCCAGATAATCTGCCAAAGGATCCTTTCCCTCCAGCCAATACTCAAGTTCGGGCTTTGAAAGTCTGAAAACATCTACCACCCCGTCGCAAGGCAACTGAACGAAGGGTATTCCGCACGACATGACCACTCTCGCAGAGGCAACGTCGTGTATCATATTGAACTCACGTGTGTGTTCCATATGAAGAGCATGACCGCCGAGCCATACGAGAACTGCGTTTTCCGCCACCTTTGGATTGAGAAGTATTGCCGATGCTATATTCGTAATAGCGCCTATGGCAACTACATAAAGAGGATTTTCGGGAGAGTATTCCTCAACTCTCGCCGCAAGGTCGAGTGCCGCATCCGAGATCACGGGAGTTTTCTCGTTTTCAAGGAATCGATCTGAACCGCGAAATACGTCCTTCTTAATTTCCATAAGTTCGAGCAGCTTCAATATCTCATAGTAGCTTTTATTCATTCCGTCGCCCGCAGAGATCGAACGCTCATTAAAGAAGGGTGCAGCGTATATAGCCTTTGTATTCAGCTTTTCAGTACTCTTCAAAAGATACGCGATAGCAAACTGATCATCGATCTCGTTATATGCGTCTGTATCAAGTACGACATCTATCTTACCGTTCGGTACAGAAAGATTCTTTATTCTCTGAGCATAAGTCATAAAAATATTCTCCTGCTAAATCAAGTTATAAGTTATAATACACATATTTATTATACCACTTTCGCGCTCGTTTTTCAACCGTTTTACAACAAATTTCGAAAAATTACAACAAATTTCGAAAAATTACTTCAACAAAAAGAGCCTCCTCGGGACGAGATGCCCGAGAAAGCTCCCTTAGAAAAGTACTTTGAGTGAAATTCAGGCTGAATAAACCAACCCTATTTATCGACTCAGATCAAAATCTGATCTCTTCTTTTACGTCCTCTCCGTCCTTCGGCACTGCGATCTCCGCGCCATACTTGAATACGACCGAAAACAGCATCATTACGATTCCCGTACCTATAGACGCCGTGATCTTCAACTGTTCAACGTTCGGGAAATATATTCGGAATATACCGTACACTATACCGCAGACTACAGACGTTCCGATCAGAACGCATATGTTGATGACCCCAAGTCTGAAAAGCTCTTTTGCTCCACTTAGTGTAAAAGGCGTACCTGCCTCAAGCTCATGCTTGAAATATCTGCTTGCAAGCCACGCAAGCACCACCTGGGAAATACACATTATCGCTCCCCAAATACAGGCAAGATATATGCTTTCAATATCTTTACCTGAATTGTTTGATATAATTTTCGAAACTGTTTCTCCGTCCATTTCAAAATTTGCAACTGCCACCGTTACACCAAGCCCGAAAATACATCCGACAGCTCCGATTATGCAACAAACGAAAACTATCTTGCTGATGACATTTCCTATTTTCATAAGTGTTTGAATAATTTTAAGTGATTTGCTCATTTTCATCTTACCTTTCTGCTTTTAATAATATTTATGATTATGTATACCGCGATCAGAACGACCACCGTGCCTGCTATAACGGTATACATTATCGGCATATCTATTTCCTTCCCGAACAGATAAAGACTGCAGTCAAAGTTGTCTCTTACACCTTTCACAAAATCTGTGGGAAGGCCTTCGTCCTCCATTTGTGCAAGTACTCCGCGCATAGCGTGATTTCGAACGAGAGCTGTTCCGTAGGTTCCCGGAAAAAACATTATTGCATTTCGCAGTCCCTCGGAGAACTGCGAGAGAGGCATATACGCGCCGCATATAAATCCGTATCCCGAGCTTACGATAGTACCGACCGCGGACATCTGCCCCTGACTTGAAAGAAAGAAATTGATTATGCTCGAAAGCGCAACCCCGAACAGGCAGAGCAGAAGAACATCGAGTGCCAACAGCAATACGTCAAACAATGACATATACCAGCCCACTAACGCCACATATACAAGGCAGAGCACCATTGCAGCAAAACAGACTATCCCGGTAGATGCGAGAGTTGCCGCGTAATAACCCATCGACATTACCGAGGGCCTTATCGGAGAAACGGTGAGGTCTTTTACGGTCCCGTTTGCTTTATCCTGGACCATAAGCATATTGGAGCAGAAAGACACGGTAACGCAGGAGACTGCAAGTATGGACGAAACGAGCTGAGCTCCTGCAAATCCGCTTATCAGCTTATCCGATATCTCAAAGCCCACGGGAAGAGCTGACTTAAGGCTGTCTGTGTAGACGTTGCCGAGGAAGGTCGTGTAAAGAACGAGCAATATGGCAGGCGTGATAAGCGAGGTAAAGAACATTCCCTTATCCTTGAAAAACAGCTTTATGTTTCTTTTTACGAAAAGTGCAAGAGTTTTCATTTTGCCTCACCTCCCTCTTTTTTATGCCCCACATCACCAAGCGTTTTTCCGGTTACGGCAAGAAATACGTCATCCATCTTACCCTTGGTTATTTCGTAGTCCGAAAACACCTCGGGGCGCGACACTATAAGCTCGGTCGCCGCGCGCGTATCCGGAACCGAAAGACGGTAAGCATCTCTTATCTTCTCGTATTCGACCCCCAATGATCTTACGATAGCTTCATCCGCACCGTAAAGCGTAATAAAATCGCCCGTGTACGTATTTTTCAGCTCAAGCGGAGTTCCCTTCGCGCTTATCCTCCCGTTATCGAGAATAACTACGTAGTCGGCATCAGCCGCCTCTTCCATATAGTGCGTTGTGAGAAACACAGTCATATCTTCGCTTTTGCGAAGCTCGTCGATAACCTTCCAAAGCAGCTTTCGCGTCTGCGGGTCGAGCCCGGTCGTGGGCTCATCAAGCACCAGTATCTTCGGGCGGTGCAAAAGTGCCCGAGCTATATCTATTCTCCTGCGCTGACCGCCCGACAGCTTACCGAGTGTGCGCTTGAGAAGATCTTTAAAGTCAAGCATCTTTGAGAGCTCATCAAGCCTTTGCTCAAATTCCCTGCCGTATATTCCGTAGAGCGCGGCGCGGCTCTCAAGATTGTCCCTGACACCCAACGCTTTATCAAGTACAGAATTCTGAAAAACGACACCGAGCTTTGACTTGATCGTATCGAGATGCTCATCGAGCAGCTCACCGTCAATACTTACGCTTCCAGAATCCTTCGTCAGCTGTCCGCACATAATGTTTATCGTGGTGGATTTCCCGGCTCCGTTGACACCGAGAAAGGCAAAAAGCTCTCCCTTCTTTACGCTGAACGATATCCCATCCACCGCCCTGACCTCTCCGAAGCTTTTGACAAGCTCCTTTATTTCGATAATATTGCTCATATCTTTTCTCCTTTTACAAGTGCATTAAACATCTCGCTGAGCATTCGGCTGACATCCTCGTCGGTAAACACGCAATATCCCTGCGCGTACAGCACCGCAAGACCATGCACATAGACCGACATATGATTGAATATTCTTTTTGCATGTTCGGTACCGAAACCGTACGTGCTTTCAAGCATACCGCGCACGACCGGCTCGTTTTCGTCACCGCCCGGAAAATAGTGTGATGGAGGCGTTCCTTCGCTGTTTTTCATAAAGAGCATTTTGAAAAGCTCGGGCTCGTCTTTTGCAAACTGAATGTATTTAAGACCCGCCCATTTGAATGCCGGAGTCTGAGAAAGTCCGGATCTCAGATATTCGGCATACAAAGCCTTTGCCTTTTCGGTTACAGCATATTGCAATTCTTCAATGCTCGAAAAAGCGGTAAATATAGGTGCGGTGGATGTTCCGAGCTCTGCGGCAAGCGATCGGGCGCTCAAATATCCCTCTCCATTTCTTCGGACCAGCTCGTATGCCGCATCGACGATCTGCTCCTTGGTATATTTCGCCTTCGGCGGCATTTTTCTCCTCCTCTCTTTTAAACAACTGCAGTTATATAACACTTGTATTATAACATATTAACAGTATCCTGTCAATATAATTTCAAAAAAAAAATGACACGCCCAACAAAAAGCAGCGACGTGTCATGTATAGAGCGACCTGTTTGTATCATTTTAACTTCGCCGTACATATACGTCGTACAGCAAGTCGCCTGAGAAGTTTCATCCAAAGCCTTACCCTTTTAATTAACGATATACTCTCGCCGTCAACCGTACCGACGCCCCATCTGTTTGTTGCCACGATCTCTCCGACCGGACAGTTTTTGTTTACCCGGGAAATACGACGGTTATATCGGTGCCTTTGCCGACTTCACTTTGCAGGGTGATATCTGCACCTAAATACGCCGCGGCGTGTTTGACGATTGAAAGTCCGAGTCCCGTGCCTCCTGACTGCTTGGAATGGCTTTTATCTACCCGATAAAAACGTTCAAACACCCTGTCACGGTGTTCGGGTGGAATACCTATTCCCGTATCGGATACCTTCAGTTCAATACCGTTTGCCACTCTTTTCACGGATACTTTGACCTTTCCTTCGGGAATGTTGTACTTGACGGCGTTTTCAACCAGATTATAAACGATTTCGTGGAGGAGCCTCGGAACTCCATGCAAAACACTGTTCTCAAGACACAACTCTATCTGCACATCATTCTTGCTTGCGGTATCCCGCAGCTCTTCAACAACTTCACTCGCCACAGCACTGAGATCGACCGACTCCATATGCATCGTTACACCCTCATCCAACTGCGACAGACGGATGATATCTTCTATCAGTGTCAGCAGACGTGAGGATTCTTTTTTTATATAACCGATAAATCGCGGCATATCTTCAGGCTTTACCAATTTGTTTTCGATCATATCTGCACTGGCAATGATCGACGTGAGAGGTGTTTTGAGTTCGTGAGACACGTTAGCGGAAAACTCCCTGCGACTCTGTTCGGCGCGTTCCTGCTCAGAGATATCAAAAGCAAGAATTACCGCTCCCATGACCTTCCCGTCGCTCTCGATGCGACTGATATCAAGCTGATAACTGCGGCAATTTCTCTTTTCACGGATACTCGTATATCCGTTTTCCAAAGCCGTATCGATCGCATGACTGATCTTATGGCTTCGCTCTACCGTCAAAAAGTCTGCGCCGACAACCCTGTCTTTTGTACCAAACAGGTCCAATGCCGCTTGATTAATGCTCAATATTTTTCCGGCACTGTCAAGCAACACAAGACCTTCCTTCATATTTGCTGTAATATAATCAAATTCATCGGTCTTTTGTCGAAGCTGTTTGAGCTGTAAGTCGATCTGTTCATGTTGAAGCTGGATCTTCCTCAGCAAAGGTGCAATCTCCTCGTAGGTATCATTTTCAAGCGGATGGTTCAAATCTACCTGTTCGAGAGGTTCGATAATCTTCTTCGCGAGCTGCTTTGCCAACATCCATGAGAGAAGTGCAGCAATCAATACAGCAAAAATAAACCACGGTATAATTCCGGCAATCAGCGCAAACACGGTTTTTTGACTGACCGATACACGCAGTACGTTTCCGTTATCCAACAGCATCGTATAATAGATCGTCTTTTCGGTCAGCGTTGAGGAATAACGGTAACTTTTCCCACTGCCGTGTGTAAGTGCTTCCGAAATCTCCTCGCGATCTTTGTGGTTCTCCATCGTTTCAGGATCTGCATAGGTGTCGGAAAGCACATTGCCGTTTCCGTCCACCAGAGTAAACCGCAGATCATCTGTTTCAAGGTCATCGATATAAGTGCTTCCCACCTTTTGAACAGCTTGTGCCGTAAGAGTGAGTTCGGTTTTAAGATGTTTTTTTTGAACCGTGCCGAAATAGTAATAAAGACAGCCCACGGCAACTGTAAGGCTGACGAGCAATACCGCAAGCGAGGTAAACAAAATAGAACGGAATATTTTCTTTGTCATTGTATCTTCTCCATTCTGTATCCAACATGGCGCACGGTTTCGATCAGCTCACCATACTTTCCCAGCTTCTGCCGCAGAGTGCGGACGTGCATATCTACCGTGCGGGTCTCACCGGCGTAATCCATTCCCCAAACATACGCAAAAAGCTGATCTCTTGTATAAGCCATACCCGGATGACTCATGAACAGGCGCAACAGTTCAAACTCCTTGTAGGTAAGCGATACCCTCTCGCCGTCCACGCTCAAAGTACGTTCATCGATATTAAGAATAATCCCGCCCATTTGCAGCAAATCTTCATTTTTTGCCGGTCTGTAACGTCTCAGCACAGCTTTTATACGCGAGATCAGTTCCATCACGCCAAATGGCTTGACTATATAGTCATCCGCACCGAAGTCGAGGCTTTGTATCTTATCGTATTCCGCGCCCTTCGCAGTTGCCATGATTATCGGCAGATCTCCGAACTCGGAAGAAGACCGTATTCTTCTAAGCAGCTCAACACCGTCAATACCCGGAAGCATAATATCCAGAACAACAAGCTCAGGGCGTTCATGATGAAGTGCATCCCAAAAGACTGCGCCATCTTCAAATCCTCTTGCCTCAAAGCCTGTAGAATTCAAAGCGTATATTTCTATATCACGTATCGTTGCGTCATCTTCTACACACCAGATCATCCGTCCACCTCTTTATGAATTCCCGAAATCGAGAACAATACCCATTCTGCGATATTGACTGCGTGATCTCCGATACGCTCAAAATATTTTGAGATCATCAGCAGATCAAGCGCGTATTCGCCATCGTTTGGATTTTGTGCGATCAAATTGATAAGCCCGGACTTTACCGTATCGAAATAACGATCTACAATATCATCGTCGGCAATTACCTTTTCTGCAAGGGCAGTATCGCGCTTTACGTACGCCTCCACGCTGTCGGTCACCATTTTTATGGTCGCTTTTGCCATCTCACGTATTTGGCTGTGCTCGTCGGCAGTGCGTCCGTTCAAAAAGGTGATGATCTCGGCAATATCCTCTGCTTGATCGCCGATACGCTCCATGTCTGTGATCATTTTAAGCGCCGCGGATATCTGGCGCAAATCGCGGGCTACCGGCTGTTGCTGAAGTAAGAGCTTCATGCAAAGTCCCTCAATGTCTCGTTCCTTTTGGTCGATCTCCTTGTCGAGCGGCGCAATTTCGGAAGCAATCTTCGTATCACCCTCACTCAATGCCGTAGCGGCTAAACCGATTACTTCTTCACACAAAGCACCCATGCGGATCATTTCCGCATTTAACAGTTCAAGCTGTTCGTCAAATCTGCTTCTCATTATCCAAACCTCCCCGTAATATAATCTTCGGTTCGCCTGTCATCGGGTTGCGAGAATAACTTTTCGGTATTATCACATTCGATCAGCTCACCAAGCAGGAAAAATGCGGTTCTGTCGGATATGCGGACCGCTTGTTGCATATTGTGAGTAACGATGATGATAGTATATTTATCCTTCAGAGAAATAGCGAGCTCCTCGATTTTTGAAGTAGATATTGGATCGAGTGCGCTGGTAGGTTCGTCCATCAGGAGTACCTGAGGTTCTACTGCCAAAGCCCTGGCAATACAAAGACGTTGCTGCTGACCGCCCGAAAGCCCAAGTGCGTTCTTCTTTAGGCGATCCTTTACCTCGTCCCAGATCGCCGCATTTCGCAAAGAACGCTCAACGATGTCATCAAGTTTAACTTTGGAAGTTGTACCGTGGGTGCGCGGTCCGTATGCAATATTGTCATAAATGCTCATGGGAAACGGATTGGGCTTTTGAAATACCATACCCACCTGTCGGCGAAGCTCGTTAACATCTACACCCGCAGCGTAAATATCCTCTCCGCAATAGTTGACCGTCCCCGTGATATTTACGCCGGGAATAAGGTCATTCATACGGTTAAGAGTCTTCAAAAAAGTAGACTTGCCGCAACCGGAAGGACCGATCAGTGCCGTAATGCTTTTTTCGGGTATCTCAATATTTATATTTTTCAATGCCTGATGTTCACCGTACCATAAGTTAAGATCGGTTGCGCTCATAATACTCATATGATATTCTTCCTTTTAAAATATTTGCCGACAAAGACAGCACACAAATTTATCAAAACGGTCAACACCATCAAAATAGCGGCAATCGCAAACGCTACGCCAAATTCTCCCTGATCCTTGGCATATATATACAAAGCGACTGTCAGTGTTGCTCCCGAATTCATCATAGCGTCGAAAATTCCATTCAGTGAGTGAGCAAATCCTGCGGTAAAAAGCAACGCAGCAGATTCGCCCAAAATGCGTCCTACCGAGAGAATGCATCCGGTGATAACACCATCTACACATCCCGGAAGAACAACGGTCCGAATGACACGCCATTTTCCGGCTCCAAGTCCAAACGCTCCCTCACGATAGCTTTGAGGGACTGTCTTAAGACTCTCCTGAGTGGTACGCATGATAGTCGGAAGGTTCATAATGACCAAAGTCAATGCTCCCGAAAGCAGACAGCTTCCCATATTGTTGGAAAACAAAAGCATACCTACCAGACCGTAAATGATAGATGGGATCCCGGATAGCGTTTCAGCCGCATATTCAATGATGCCGACGATCTTCCTGTTGCTCGCATATTCGGTCAGATAAATGGCTGCACCGACGCCAAGCGGGAGTACGATAATCAGCGTGACAACTATTATGTATACCGTGTTCAATATATCGGGAAGAATACCGACAGTACCCGACAGGTAGCTCGGCTCTGTACTTATAAGCTCCCAAGTAATTCCGGGTATCCCTTTTATCAATACGTACCCTACCAGAAAAAGCACCAATGCCGCGGCAAGCCCGACAGACACGTACATCAAGCCTCTCATCAGGCATATATATATTTTTCGCTTTGCAGACAACTTGTTGTTAAGCATCATCACGCCTCCTTTTCCCTTTGAGGAAAAAGTTCAATGTCGCGTTGATGAGCATAATAAACAGGAACAGTACAAGAGCGATGGAAAACAATGCCTGCCGCTGTAATCCGCCGGAATATGCCATTTCGCTGGATACTGCCGTGGTCAGAAAACGAACGCTCTCAAACAGAGAAGGCATATTGGCCACGTTTCCCGACACCATTGTGACCGCCATAGCTTCCCCGATAGCTCGACCTACTCCAAGCACTACCGCAGTTGCAATACCGCTCTTTGCCGCCGGAACCGAGACCTTAAAATAGGTTTCGATAGGAGACACACCAAGCGAAAGCGACGCATCCTCATATTCTTTCGGAACCGATTCCAGCGCGGTTACGGAGACCTTAATGATAGACGGCAGTATCATAACAGCCAATACAATGATAGCCGCCAACAGGCTTGCACCGTCCGGCAGATTGAAAATTTTTCGAATTCCGGGAACCAATACCATCATACCTACAAGGCCGTAGACGACCGACGGGATACCCGCCAGCAAGCTGACCGCGCCCTCCATGACAGATTTTATTTTCGGGGAAGCCAGCTTTGCAAGGTACACCGCCGTAAAAAAACCGATCGGAACACCGATAAATATTGCTCCCGCCGTGCCGTAGATACTCGTAAGAATGAAAGGAAGGATGCCATATTTCGGTTCTGCCGCAGTAGATGCCCATTCCGTACCGAACAGGAAATTCACAATACCGATCTCACGGATCGCAGGGATACCGGAAACGATCAGATATACCGTTATCAGCAAAACGCATCCGACAGTTACCAAACCAAGCACAAGAAATATTCCGTGAATTATATTTTCGATCAAAGCCTTTTTCTTCATATTACAACCTCAACGCCGACAAGCGACAGCAAATGCCGCCGCTTTCGATCGCTCTTATAACCTCTCTCAATTTGCGGGAACAACACCGGCAGCGGTGATGACCTCGTTCGCCTCGGCTGAGGTAATATAATCGAAGAATTTCTGAGCAGTCTTTGAAAGCTCCGTGTCTGTCCTGGTTACCAGAACAAAAGGACGCTGAATTGCATAGCTGCCATCTTTTATCGTCGCTTCGCTCGGGGAGACACCGCCTATCGATATTGCTTTCACACTGCTCTTTACAGATGCCAAAGAAGCATATCCGATGGCGTTTGGATTTCCTGCAACAGTGGTGATCACGTCGCCCGTAGAGGTCTGCTCCTGACGGTACTTGCATTTACCGGTCGTACCGGTGATGGATTCAAATCCGTCTCGGGTACCGGAACCTGCTTCACGACCGATAAGAACTATCTCTCCGTCGTTACCGCCAACTTCGCTCCAGTTGGTAATTTCACCGGTATAGATTGCTGCGATCTGTTCCACTGAAAGGTCCGAAACCGGGTTATCCGGATGTACGATTATAGCGATACCGTCGTAAGCCAAGACTGTTTCTCTCAGACCGTCTGCTTTTTCCGAGTCTTTCAGGCTTCGGGAAGAAAGGCCGATGTCGCAACGTCCCTCCAGAACGGCTTTGATGCCCGAACCGGAACCGGTGGGGTTATACGTAAAGGTAACACCTTGATTGGAGTTTTCAAAAGACTCGCCCAATGCCCCGATCACCTTTTCCATAGAAGTAGAGCCATCTGTGGAGACCGTACCCTTATTACCTGAACATCCGGTAAGAATACTGAGTGCCACAACGGCAACAAGAAGAATGCTGATAAACTTTTTCATAACTGTGTACTCCTTTAAATTAAATTCGTAGGTTCATCCTACATTCAGAATTATACGCAGTCATCGTAAAGTTAAAAAGATATGTATTGTAAAATCCTTGTCAAATTTCAAAAGAGAATTACGTATGAGTAGATATATCGGAATTTTTCTTTAATTATATTGTATCACAACTCAGCAAAAATTCCAATATGATATTACACAATTTTTCTTATTTTGCCGAAAATGCCCGCAGCAATGATAAATAATTGCTGCGGGCATTTGGGTTTTCAAACAAATTCAAGGTGTTGGAAAATTGTGAGATACGGAACACTGTTTGTAATGTGAGGCTGCACTCATTTTACACTAAACACAACGGTCAGCATATTTTTTCCGTCCGTGTTTTCGTAATGAATATCCGCCGCCATTTTTTTGACCATGAAGATGCCGAGCCCCCCGATATCGCGTTCCTCTGCGGAAAGCGTGATGTCGGGTTCCTTTGCCGTTGTCGGGTCATACTGCTTGCCGTCGTCCTCAAACAGAAGCGACAGTTTTTCATCGCTTGCCGTTACGGTGATCATGGCATTTTTCGCACCGCTGTAATACACAATGTTGGAATAGATCTCATCAACCGCAATCTGCACCTTGTTTGAGACTTTCATCGGCACTTTCCACTCTTCCAGCGTGCTTTCAATGAACTCCGTGACTGTTTTTATGGATTCCTTATCGGGTGTGACCGAAATATCCGATCTTTGGTCTTTCGTATTGAATTTGACACACAGCATGGTGATATCGTCAAACTGCTCTGCCTCACCGACAAAAGCATCCAGAT
>CAYQEY010000051.1:0-14613 GCA_964416635.1 uncultured Lachnospiraceae bacterium
CAAATAGGCGTAGGCACTCATACATAACCAATATCTTTAAGTGCGGGAAACGGGAAACGGATTTCCCGAGGTATCATTACTCTTGCCGCTGTGCAATGAATTGGATATTACGGTCAACGAGCTTTTGGCGGCTCAAAGGGTGCCCGAAGGTGAATACCGAAAGAGAGCAGAGGAGAATATGGTGAATCTGGTAAAAGAAGCACAGGAGAGCAAAAAAAATATAATTCTGTCGGCAAGCGTGGCGTTGCTCGTTATCTTAGCCGCAGTACCCATGTTTGTTTTGGCGGGTGTCGTGGAAATGGAGACTTGGCTGAGGGTCACGGTGATCGGCATAGGTGTTGTGGTGACCGGCGGCGGCATAGCGGTAGCCTGCATACTCGACAGAGATGCGGGAGCGTTTGAGTGCCCCGAGTGTAAGACGAGATTCGTTCCCGAAATGAGGGATTACATAATGGGAGCGCATACGCTGACCAAGCGAAAATTGGTCTGTCCTTGCTGCGGTGCGCATAAATATTGCAAAAAAGTGCTTACAAAATCAAAGTAGACCGTAGAATTTTTTCTGTTTTTAAAAAAACTCTTGACAAAGCGTAAAAAGCGTGTATAATAAAGATACACACGTTATGCAACTGATGTATTTTTATTAAAGAGAGAATTAAATATGCCTCGGAATTTTATGTTTACAAAGGATGAGATAATCCAAGCGGCGCTTGATCTGGTTCGCGAAAAGGGATTTTCAGCCGTCAGCGCACGGGCGCTCGGCGATAAACTCGGAACGTCATCTCGCCCCGTGTTCAGTTATTTTGAAAATATGTCCGACGTACAAAAGGGAATAATAGACGCGGCGGGCGAAATATACAGCGTCTACCTGCAAAATGAGATAGCGTGCGGAAAATATCAGCCTTATAAAGCGAGCGGTATGGCGTATATTCGCTTTGCGCGGGAAGAAAAGGAGCTTTTCAAGCTGCTCTTTATGCGGGACAGGTCGCAGGAAAACGAAAAAGGCTATTCGCCGGAGAGGGATATGCTTATAGAGCTTATTTGCAGTCAGGTAAACATCAGTCGGGAAGAGGCATCGCTGTTTTGGCTTGAAATGTGGGCGTATGTTCACGGTATAGCCTCAATGATCGCGACCGGATATCTCGACTGGGACGACGAATTGACAAGCCGTGCGCTGACCGACGTTTATATCGGACTGAAACACAGATATGAAAATAAAAACTGAAATGGAGAAGTGTTATGGAATTTGTAAGACTTGAATACGACAACAGAAAGACTACCGCGGCGGAGCTTGACGGACACCGTCAGATCATCACGGAATACGCGGAGAAGGGGTACAGCTACGTCGGATTTATCCCGGTAAAATTCGGGCCGAGCGGAAAAACGCTTGCCATCGACCTTATTTTTGAGAAGAAATAAGATCTATGAGTAAAATTTTAAAATATTATTAAGCTCAAAACGATCGGGAGGAGAACTGAGATGCTTAAGATCGAGCATTTGACAAAAATTTACGGGGACAAAAAGGCGGTTGACGACCTTTGCTTGCATATTTGCCCCGGTGAGATATACGGCTTTATCGGTCACAACGGAGCGGGTAAAACGACGACACTTAAGTCGTGCTGCGGAATTTTGCGCTATGACAGCGGAGAGATAACGGTCGGGGGCGTATCCATGAAAAAAGATCCGCTCGCCTGCAAGCGGCAGATAGCTTATCTGCCCGACAATCCCGACTTGTACGATTTTATGACGGGTATTCAGTACCTTAACTTCGTCGCGGATATTTTCGGCGTGTCCCGGAGCGAAAGACAGGAAAAGATCCGCTCGCTTGCCGATGCATTTGAGATCACGAAAAATCTTGGGGGAACTATCTCGTCCTATTCGCACGGAATGAAGCAAAAGCTTGCTATAATCTCCGCGCTTATCCACTCGCCGAAGCTGGTCATCATGGACGAACCCTTCGTAGGTCTTGACCCGAAAGCCGCTCATCTGCTAAAGCAATTGATGCGTCAGATCTGCGACGGCGGCGGTGCCATATTCTTTTCGACACACGTGCTTGAGGTCGCGGAAAAGCTATGCGACAAGATCGCGGTCATCAAGGACGGCAGGCTGATACGCTCCGGAACCGTTGATGAGGTCAAGGGCGACGGCTCGCTTGAGAATATGTTCCTTGAGCTGGAGGGCGACAAATGACGAAGGCTCTTTTTAAAAAGCAGATATTGGAGGTATTTTCCTGGGTCTATTTTGACCGCAAGAACGGAAAGGCACGCTCGAAGAGGGGGATAATTCTGTATGCTGCACTGTATGCGATCGTCTTCTGCAGTCTTTCTGTGTTCTTCTCCGAGATAGCCAGGATGCTTTGCAAGCCGCTGGCGGATTTGGGCTTCGCTTGGCTTTATTTTGCCCTCACGGGCTTAATAGCCGTGGCTATGGGCGTGTTTGGAAGCGTGTTCAGTACCTATTCATCGCTTTATACGGCAAAGGACAACGACTTTTTGCTTTCGCTTCCCGTGCCTCCGTCAAAAATTCTCATGGTAAGACTTCTTGGGGTCTATCTTATGGGTCTTATGTACGAGCTGATCATATCGGTTCCGACGCTCATCGTCTATTTTGTGTCGGTGCCGCAGACCGCGCTCTCGGTAGTCTTCTGCCTCTTGCTTCCGATAATACTTTCCTTCTTCGTGCTGACTCTTTCCTGTGTCCTCGGCTTTTTTGTGGCGCTGATAAGCAGCAGGATGAAAAGCAAGAATTTCATTACCGTCATTCTGTCGCTCGTCTTTATCGCGGCATACTATTATGTATACTCGCAGGCTTACAGGATAGTACAGTCCATTCTCGCCGCACCCGACAAGGTCGGAAACGGCATAAGGAATATTATTTATCCTTTTTATCTTATGGGGCGCGGAGCCGAGGGAGATGCTCTGTCATTCCTGTTTTTCACTCTGATCGTTGCCGCGCTGTTCTTCCTGACCTATTTCGTTCTCTCAAAGAGCTTCCTGTCTATTGCCACCGCACAGCGCGGCACGGCAAAGAAGGAATATAAGGAAAGGGAGAGTAAAGTGTACTCAATTGAAAAGGCTTTGCTTTTCAAGGAGCTTCGCCGCTTTTCAAGCTGCTCGATCTATATGCTCAATTGCGGACTCGGAACCGTTATGATGCCGATTGCGGCTGTGCTGATACTGATAAAGGGCGCGGATCTTTATGCCGTACTGACAACGGTGTTCGGCGAGCAGTCCGGGCTTATACCGCTTTTGGCTGCGGCAGCCGTATGTATGCTGAGTACCATGAACGATATAACCTCTCCGTCGGTGTCTCTCGAGGGAAAAAACATCTGGCTCGTGCAGTCATTCCCGATCCCGGCAAAGAAGGTGCTTCACGCAAAGCTCAAGCTTCACCTGCTTTTGACCGTCATCCCTACGCTTCTGCTTGAGATCTGTATACTTATCGTCTTTAAGATCTCGTTGCCGTATGCGATTGCTGTAGTGGTATTTACCCTGATCTTTATCCTTCTGATGGCGCTGATCGGTCTTGCACTCAATCTCAAGATGCCGAACCTGAGCTGGACCGATGCGACAGTTCCGGTCAAGCAGAGCCTTTGTGTTTTGCTCGCTCTCTTCGGAGGTTGGGCTATGGTTTTGGCTTTCGGCGGAATCTATCTTTTGGTCATTGATATTATCACGCCGCTTTTATATCTGATCATTCTCTCTCTCGTCTCGGCTGTCACCTCGGTACTTCTCATGCGCTGGATAGACACAAGGGGCGCAAAAATTTTTGAAACACTTTAAGGAGCTTATAAATCATGAAAAAAATCGGTAAAATCTTATGGGGCGTTGCATTTATCGTTGCAGGTATCATCTTTGCCCTGAACGCCTTCGGAGTCACCCATATCAATATATTTTTTGATGGCTGGTGGACTCTCTTTATCATCATTCCCTGCTTAGTCGGACTTTTCGGAAAAGGCGATAAGACGGGAAGCATCATCGGACTTGTCATCGGTGTTTTTCTCCTGCTTTGCTCTCAGGACCTGATCGGATTTGATATGCTGTGGAAGCTCGCTGTTCCGGTCATTATAGTGATAATAGGTCTTAAGCTTATTTTCGGTGCGATCTTCGGGGACCGCGCGTCGAAGATACTCAAAAAATCACGCGAAAACGGAGAGAAGGTAAAGAGCAGCTGTGCCACATTTTCGGGTCAGAAATTGAATTTCGGGGGAGAGATCTTCACCGGAGCAGAGCTGACAGCTGTATTCGGCGGCGTTGATTGTGACCTGCGGGGTGCCGTTATCGAAAAGGATTGCGCCGTCAACGCAACTGCCGTTTTCGGCGGAATAGATATTTTCGTTCCCGAAAATGTCAACGTCAAGGTCGAATCGAACTCGATCTTCGGCGGAGTTTCAAACAAGAGCCATCGCGATAACATTGAGGGTGCAGTCACCGTATATGTAAATGCGACATGTATGTTCGGAGGTGTAGATATTAAATGACGACACTTCAAAAAGTGATCAAGTATCTTGCAATTGCCCTTGCGCTCTTTTTGTGCCTTTCCATTATCGGAGGCATCATTACGGGACTTGCGGGTATTTCCTACCTTTTCTCCGGAACAGACGAAGAGGTGCTTGGCGAGATGCAGACCTATGCGCTCGATGGTGAGATCTCCTCTCTTTCGGTAGATCTGAGCGGAGCTGAGCTTAAAATAAAGAGCGCAGACGCCTTTTCGGTCGAAAGCAATCACAAGTATATTTCGGTGGAGCAAAAGAACGGAAGGATCTCGGTAAAGGAGACCAAAAGACCGTTTGCATTTTCTCCAAAGGGCGTAGCGGTGGTTCTGAATATTCCCGAGGGCTTCGTTTTTGACGAAGCGAAGATAGAAACGGGTGCCGGCAGAGTAGAGATAGATGTTCTTTCGGCTGATGTTCTCAGCCTGTCTCTCGGAGCCGGAGAAGTCAAGATCAAAAATCTGACAGCAAACTCGCGCGCCGATATAGACGGCGGTGCAGGAGCGCTGAGTATCGACGGCGGAAAGCTTTGCAATCTCGAGCTCGATATGGGCGTTGGCGAGCTGACGCTCAAGAGCCGCCTTGAAGGAGAGTGTGAGCTTGACTACGGAGTGGGAACGACAAATCTTACTCTCATGGGAGCGCGAGAGGATTATTGCATCAGAATCGACAAAGGAATAGGAGATGCCCGGATTGAAGGCGCGAGTATGCAGGACGGTTCGGTCTGCGGTGCGGGCGAGAACCGCATTGATATCGACGGTGGGGTCGGAGCAATAAATATTTTCTTTTCGGCGAGCGAGAATGAAAATTGAGCGGAGCGAGTAAAACTTTATTTCGCCAATATTGAAAAATTACTTTATTTTTGTAAGCAACTGTGATATAATAAAGCTGTCAACCAAAGCCCGGTGCTTATTTGACGGCTGTCGGAGTTGCAATAAAAAGTGCGCGGCTTCGGCTGCGCACTTTTTGGGAGGTTAAAAATTATGCGGCTTGAACTGAAAAACATCGATAAATCATTTGGAGAAAAGAGGGTACTCAGAGGGGTCTCCTTTGTTGCCGAGAGCGGAAAGGCATTTGGTCTTCTCGGCAGAAACGGTGCGGGAAAAACCACCACGATACGTATCCTCATGAACGTATTTCCCGCAAACGGAGGCTCTGTTTTGCTGGACGGCAGACCTATTGACTACGAAAAGATCGGATTCGGCTATCTTCCCGAGGAAAGAGGGCTGTATCCGAAAAAGATCATCATAGATCAGCTCGTGTATTTTGCGGAGTTGAAAGGAATGAGACGCAAAGATGCAGTAAAGGCGGTCGACTATTGGCTGGAAAGGCTCGGTATGAGCGAATACAGAAACAAGCGCCTCGACACGCTTTCAAAAGGTAATCAGCAGAAGATACAGCTCATCACAGCGCTTGCACACGATCCGCAGATAGTTATTCTCGACGAGCCCTTTTCGGGTCTTGACCCGGTGAACGCAATGCTGCTCAAGGAAGTGGTCAAGGAGCAGATAGCAAAGGACAAGATAGTTCTCTTTTCAAGCCATCAGATGAGCTACATAGAGGAATTTTGCGACAGTATTGCAATTATCAATGCGGGTAAAGTGGTACTTTGCGGAGATCTGCGCGATATAAAGAGAAACTATGTCCGAGACCGTCTTGTGGTCAGCACGGCAGATCCCGAACGGATAAAGACGGATCTCGGCGACGCCTGCGGCGTTACCGAGAGCGGATCTCTGTTGATTCGGCTTGACAGTCCCGAGGACAAGCAGAAAATGATGAAGCGCCTCGTTGAGAACTACGATATTGACGAGGTTAAGGTCTTTGAGCCTTCGCTTAACGACATTTTCGTAGAGTACGCGGGCGAGCAGGTCTGAGGAGGGCAAAATAATGAAACAGTTCGGAAAGATTTTAAAATTTGAGCTCAAGGGATACTTGAAAAACAAGGTCTTCGTCGGCATTACGGTTTTTCTTGTGCTTGCCATTGCGGTAGCCATGTTCATTCCAAATATCATGGCACTTTTTAAATCGGATGATACGGCGGATACGTCAGATCTGCCGACCATGATAGTCTATTCTGAGGACGGCGAGCTGGCTTCGCTCGTTAAACAGTATTTTGACGGCGCGTTTCCCGAATATAATGTAACTGTCGGCGAGGAGTCGGTCGAGCATGTAAAGAACAGCGTCATCTCGGGCTATGCGGAGTGCGCCTTCGTGATGGATAGCGCGAATTCCTATACCTACTATGTAAATAACCTCTCGATGTACGACACGAACACTTCTGTTGCGGATAGCGTTCTGCAGGAAGTCTACAGAGTGAGCGCCATGGTGGAAAGCGGTCTGTCGCCCGAGCAGGCGGGGGAGATAATGGCGGTTCGTATTGAGAGCGGTACGGTGACTCTCGGTAAGGATCAGATGCAGAATTTCTTCTACACCTACATTATGATATTCGCACTGTACATGGTCATTCTCCTTTACGGGCAGATGGTCGCTACCAACGTCGCGACCGAAAAGAGCTCGAGAGCGATGGAGCTTCTGGTTACGAGCGCAAGACCCACGAGCATGATGTTCGGCAAGGTTTTGGCGTCCTGTACAGCGGGGCTCGTGCAGCTGGTGGCTCTCTTCGGTTCAGCCCTTGTGTTTTACAACCTCAACAGAACGGCGTGGGGTGACAATATGATAATCGATTCCATATTCAACATTCCGGTCGATCTGTTCGTTTATATGCTCGTCTTCTTTGTCCTCGGTTTTCTCATTTATGCTTTTCTTTACGGCGCTATCGGCTCGACCGCGTCCAAGCTTGAGGATATAAATACGTCTGTAATGCCGATAACCTTCCTCTTCATTATTGCCTTCTTTGTGGTGATCTTCTCGATGGCAAGCGGAAACGTTGATACCGTCCTTATGAAGGTCTGCTCCTACATTCCGTTCACGTCGCCTATGGCTATGTTTACGAGAATATGTATGAGCACGGTGGCGTGGTACGAGATCGCGCTCTCGATAGCCATTCTTATCGCTTCCACCGTAGGCGTCGGATTTATTTCGGCAAAAGTATACCGTGTCGGAGTTCTTCTTTACGGAACGACCCCAAAAATAACTTCGATTCTCAAAGCGGTTTTTAAGGCGTAAAGGAGATATGATATGAAAAACACGAACAGATGCCCGAAATGCAATGGCGGTGATATTCTGTTTGTCCCGGGAACATCGGAAGCCTACGGCGTGGGCAACAATATAAGAGTAGGAGCTACGATATTTTCGGCTGTATTGGTTCACAGATATATTTGCAGCTCTTGCGGATATTCCGAAGAATGGATAGATAAAGAGGGTATTTCAAAATTGCAGAAGAAATACGGCGGAGTGTAAAACCAAGGATAAGCCATGAGGATAGAGCGAGCAAACGAAAGTGATGCAGGGAGCTCGAAAAGCCGAAAAATCACCCCAAACACCTGCAAAACCGACAATGCAACCTGAAGTTTACATTTAGAAACCCACTGATGGTTGCTTTTTCGGCGAAGAAAGGGTATATTAAAAGTGTGAGTTTTTCAAATGGAGCAGGCTATGAAATTGGGAGAAAAATTATCAAAATTACGAAAAGAGAACAATTATACGCAGGAGCAGCTTGCCGATATTCTCGGAGTGTCAAGGCAGGCGATCAGTAAATGGGAAAGTAATACTGCATATCCCGAAACCGACAAGCTGATACGCATGAGCGAGCTGTTCAACTGCTCGCTGGACTATCTGCTCAAAGAAACCGAGGAATCGGACGGTCGCCGGCAGACACACGAGAATGCCGCACGCCCCGGAAGGATTTTGCGAGAGATGAAGAGCGAGAAAACCGTATGGGGTATGCCGCTTTGGCACATCGGCAAAAACGCAAGGGGCTTTATCGCCATAGGGCTTAATGCCTGTGGAGTTATCGCGATCGGGCTGAGCGCAAGGGGCATTGTGTCGCTCGGAATGCTGTCTATGGGAATACTCTCACTCGGAATGCTTCCCATAGGCCTGATATCACTCGGACAGTTTGCGCTGGGCATTATGGCTGCCGGATGTATTTCGGTCGGTGTGTTTTCCGCAGGCGCTGTCAGCATAGGGATTATATCCATCGGAGCGGTTTCGATCGGTAATTTTTCGATTGGTGCCTTTTCTGTCGGAAAGTATTTTGCGTTCGGAGATAATGCACGTGCGATGATTGCCGTGGGTGGCAGCAAGGCTACAGGCGACGTATATCAAAAGATCGGAGAGCTTTCTTCGGGGGATATTGACGCACTGAAGCAATTGCTTGATACCGTAGTGCCGCCTTATCTTTCGTGGGCAAAAATGATAATAGAGATGTTTTTACAAGCCTTATAGCATAGAGCGCAAAAATATTATAGGTGCCGCCATGCCAAAAAAAAATATAATGAGGTAATATTATGCAAAAAAGTTTTATTCTTTCCTGCGAGTCGACAGTTGACCTTCCGTATTCCTATGTCAGCGGACGTGATATTTCCGTTTTGTTTTATTCATACACAGTGGATGGCAAGGAATTTCCCGACGATATGGGACGGGATCCTGAAGCGTTACCGAGATTTTACAAATTTTTAGAGGGCGGAAAGCTTCCAACGACCTCCCAGATAAATCTTTTTAAATACAAGGAATATTTTGAGGAACTTCTCAGAGAGGGAGATGTGTTGCACATTGCTTTCGGCTCCGGGATGACGGCATCGGTCAACAATGCCTTTGCGGCGGCGGATATGCTTCGCGAGGAATACCCCGAGCGAAAGATAATTGTCATAGATTCTCTTTGCAGCTCGTCCGGCTACGGTCTGTTGGTGGACGGAGCTGCCGATATGCGTGACGGCGGTCGTTCGATGGAGGAGATCGAACAATGGGTGATCGAGAATCGCGGAAAGGTGCATCATCAGTTCTTCTCTACCGACCTCAAGTATTATCGCCGCAGCGGACGTATGTCGGGTGCGACTGCAACCATAGGCGCAATTCTCAGCATCTGTCCGATAATGCGCCTGGATGACGGCGGTCATATCATCGCTTACGACAAGGTTCGCGGAAAGAAAAATGCGATAAGGCAGACTGTTGCGGTTATGGAAGAGCACGCCGATAACGGCACTCGGTATTCGGGAAAGTGCTGGATCTGTCATTCCAATTGCCTTGCCGATGCGGAGGAGACGAGAGATGCCGTTCGCGAGCATTTTCCGAATATAAGCGGTGAGATCAAAATCTGCGATATCGGAACGATCATCGCGTCGCATTGCGGCCCCGGCACGGTTGCCGTGTTCTTTTTCGGCGACGAGCGTGCTCCGTATCACAAGGCGTAGCCGGTTTAGGCTGTACAGACTTCACACCGAAAAAACAATATTCCAACGCAAAAGATCTCCCGCGGAATGTCCTTCCGCGGGAGATCTTTTGCGTTAATAATCATCACGCTGTGCGCTTTGAGGTTTATTGACGCTTTGGCACTCAGTGCGATTTTTCGGTGAGCACGGCATCAAGCTGCGGAAAATATTTCTTCACCGATATCGGAATTCCGTTTTTGTCGATGAAGCAGTGAGAGGAAGACGCCACAGCCACCGTGACATTTGTGTCGGCGTTTTTCATGACGTATGAAAAGGACAGCCTGACCCCGGTATATTTGACGATCTCAATCTCGATTTCTATGCTGTCGTCATATGTAGTCGGGAGCTTGTACTCGCAACTTACCGATATGACCGGAGAAGTGATGCCTTCCTTCTCCCAACGTGTTATGGGATATCCGATCTCGCAAAGAAGTTTCATTCGCGCTTCTTCCATAAAGCGGATATAATTTGAATGATGGGTTATGCCCATCTTATCCGTTTCATAGTAATTAACTTTATGAAGATAGGTACTCATCATGCCTTACTCCAATTTATTCGACAGCTCTCCGAGAGTCGTCTCGCCCCAACTGTAATTCGTGAGATAGCTGCCCTTGAAAAGCTGTGCATATTCTTCTTTACCGGAAAGATAATTATAAAGATCACACTGTACCTTTTCCATAACTATGCGCCGCTTTCCGTCAACTGACTCGATAACGTCCGAAATGCCGTATTCCTCGAGCGTGTTCTTAAGACGCAATGCTACCTTTCGGTATCTTGAGAGCGTTACCGTATTTGCAGGCTCATCCTCCCATAAAAAGCAGATGGCTTCCTCGGAAGAAACGTAGCCGCCCTTACGGTCAACGAGAAGAGCAAACAGCTCTTTAGCCTTTTTGTTTCTGAATGCGATGGGCTTGTCGCCAACGAAAACATCAAAATACCCGAATGTTCGAATTGAGACCGTGCGGTTTTCGGGAAGATTTTCCTTTTTGTCGGGTTCTGTATCCTCGACCGAATAAAGCATTACGTATCTGGGCGAGCTGCCGTTGTACTCGCGCTGAGAACAGATGGCTTTCATTTTTCGCTCTGCTTCAAGCTGATAGTCAAAGTATGTAAACTCCGCTTCACCGCTGCGCAGAAGCCCCATAAAGTCCTCATAGGATGCTTCACTGTAGGCGACAAAGCTATCGACAGGAACGGGATTTTCCATAAGGGACGCCCATTCTTTCTCGGTGTAGCCGAAGAAGGAATAAACGTTCTCGCTTGCATACAGCGGCTTGACCAGACCATCCGGAGACACCTCAAATGCCGCCAGACCGTCAAACTGCTTTGCCATATTTTGAATACTTTCTTTCAGTATACTGTTTTCTGCCTTAAGCGTTTCGGAAGCGCTTGGCTCGGAAACCGAGCGGCAGCAGTAGAAGCTGACAGACTCATTTACCTTTATGAAAAGACCGTTGTATTGATTGAGTTTTCCGCTTGACGATCTTGCCCGATAGGTGATCTGCGGCGGCTTTGCATCTTCTGTGTACAGCCTTTTTCGGCTGAAATCCTTGAAAAAGGCTCTGACCGTGTCACGTTCCTCGGGAAGGACGGCTTCAATGATCCATTTTTCAAGAGCGTCATCTATCTGAACCGAAATATTTTCAAAGTTTTTGAACACGGAAGAATCGTCGCAATACATGCATTTTACTGTATTGAGATCGAGATTAAACTCGAAGATCTTGTCGTAAACATCGGTGAGAGCCTTCAAATACTGCTTGGTTTCTGCGCTTTTTCTCATTTGATGCTGTTCGGTTATGTCCATACATACGCTCTGAAACTCAGATTCGCCTTGCTCGTTTATGCATTTTGACACCCAACCGAATATTGTCGCACGGCTTCCGTCGCAACGGAGTAAGGTCATTTCTCCCGCAATGGGCGAGTCGGCGGAATAAACGCGGTCCAGATATTTTGAAAACTTGCGGCGTTCTTCCATCGGTACCATCAAAAAAATATTGCTTTTGAACATTTCAAGATAGTCCAATTCTCCGTCGTTTGTCTCGGAAAAGTGAAGCATGTCGATCATTTTTTGGTTGATGTAGGTGATTCTCGGTTGCTTTTCGCAGGTATATTTCAAAAATCCGCATGGAATCGTTTCGTTCAGAAAATGCAGATCTTTATTTTCGTTTTTGATGTCGGTTATATCAGATAAGACCGAAGTTCCGATCAAGGTCCCGTGTAGGTTTTTTTTTGAGGTAAATGTATCTTTGACATAGATCACCGAGCCGTCCTTTTTTGTCAGGCGGTATTCCGACGTAAGAGTTTGTTCTTTATTCTTCAGGTTTTCAATAAATTCGGAATACTTTTTGCGATCTCCCAAGTGAACAAACGTTAAATAACGGTCCTCGGCATTGCTCAGCAATTCGTCTTTTTCAACTCCGAGCAGTCGGCAAAGATTTTCGCTTGCGTACTCCAACCGGACGGGGTCTGTCAATACGTACTGATGAAAACCGCAAATCTGAGCTTCAAGTATTTCCTCCATATTGTATGGTATATTGTTCATAACAACTCCTTTTGCATGGGTAAGGCTTTGATGACGGATAAATGTGGTATTTCGAGTAATTATAACATAAAATTATAACAAAACTTTGACTGTTTAAAAAATTATTCTCCATTTACAAAGGAATTTACCTGCTTTTCGGCATATTGCGACGCCTGAATGACTGCATTTTCGATGATAATTCACATTGATTTCTCACTTACTCTGTTGGCGCAGGAGATATTTTTGTGTTTTTCCGCTTATGGTCTTGGGTATTTCTTCAACGAATTCGATCATTCGTATCCATTTGTACTCTGCAAGTCTTCGGTTGCAGAACTCCTTGATCTCAAACTCAAGCTCTTTGGTGGCGGAATAGCCCTGAGATAGCACTACTATCGCCTTTATCGCCTGCCCGCGTAGTGAGTCGGGTACGCCGATAACACTGCATTCCACGACCGATGGATGTTCCATCAAAATATTTTCGACCTCGTAAGGACCTACTCGGAAGCCGCCGGTCTTGATGATGTCGTCAAAGCGACCGTGAAACCAATAGCGACCGTTCTCGTCCATATACGCCGCGTCGCCCGTGTGATACACGCCGTCGCGCCATACGTAGCGGTACTGCTCGTCGTTGTCAAGATAAGCGGTGAATACGCCTTCCTGCTTTCCGGCGCGCTCGGGAATGATGACGACCTCTCCGATCTCGTTCACACCGACCGGCTCACCCTGCTTGTTTCTTAACTCAATATTGTAAAATGGAGAGGGCGTTCCCATAGAACCTTCTACGGCATCGCTACCCTTGAAATTTGCCAGCAAAAGCGTCGTCTCGGTCTGTCCGTAGCCCTCATGTAAAGAAAGTCCCGTGCGCTCCGTGAATTTGCGGAATACTTCGGGTGCCAGCATCTCCCCTGCGGTCGAAGCGTGCCTGAGCGTGGGCATATCGGGTATACCCTTGCGGACGAGATAACGGTATACGGTGGGCGGGGCACAGAAAGAGGTCACGCCGTATTTGTTGATAATGCCGATCAGCTGCTTGGGATCGAAGTTGTCAAAGTCATAGACCATCACGGCGCTGCCCACAAGCCATTGACCGTAGAGTTTACCCCAGGATGCCTTCGCCCAGCCGGTCTCGGCAACCGTGAAATGCAGACCGTTGTCCTCTGCCTGCTGCCAATATTTCGCAGTTACTATATGGGCAAGGGGATAGCTGTGCTCGTGGATAACGCCCTTTGGATATCCGGTTGTACCCGACGTGAAATACAGCAGCATGGGGTCAGTCGCCAGAGTCGCAACACGTTCAAAATGCTCGTTGGCGCGTTCGGTCGCTTCGGTGAGGTTTTCAAAGCCATCCTCGCAAGACTGCACGCACCAAAGCTTTGCCGTCATGCCCGAGTCCTTAAGTGCACTCAGTATCTTTGACGGAACCTCGTTTTGTGTGGTGCAGACGATAGCCTTGACTTTCGAGGCTTTTATACGGTATATGATGTCGCTTACCGTCAGCATATGAGTTGCCGGTATCATCACGGCACCGAGCTTGTGCAGGGCGATCGCCGCAAACCAGTATTCGTAGTGACGCTTTAGTATCAGCATCACGCGGTCTCCGCGCGCGATGCCCGCATCTCGGAATACATTCGCCATTTTATTGCTGTACTTTTTGATCTCATCGAAGCTGAATATTCTTTCTTCGCCTTCGACATTGCACCACACGAGCGCTCTTTTGTTCGGAGTTTGCTCCGCTATTTGGTCGACAACGTCATAACCGAAGTTAAAATTGTCGGGATAATCAAGTGTTATTTTTTTGAGATCTCCGTTATCATCGGTTATCTCGTGGCAATATTTTCGGTATATGCTCATAGTTACTCCTTAACGAGCGCGCTGACGCCGAGCGCCCGAAATCTTTCATAGCGCTTTCCGACAAGGTCGGCATCATTAGTCAGTACGCTTATTTCTTCTGTCAAAAGCTCTCGTATGTGCTCATAAAATTCTTTGCTTCCGAGCTCTTTTTCGGAAAGTATGCGCTCGATCACGCCAAGAGCCTTGGCATCCTCTGCCGTCAGCTTAAGATTCTCTGCTGCCTCCTCTGCTTTGGAGGAATCCTTCCAGAGTATGCTTGCGCAGCCTTCGGGTGAGATAACCGAGTAGACTGCATTTTGCAGCATCCAGACCCTGTCCGCAATGGCAAGAGCCAACGCGCCGCCGCTTCCGCCTTCGCCTACCAGAATTGAAATGACCGGAACGCACAGCGTAGACATCTCCAATAGGTTTTCGGCAATTGC
>CAYQEY010000052.1:0-13790 GCA_964416635.1 uncultured Lachnospiraceae bacterium
TGTAGCGGACTTTCACCCCCAAGTGATAGCGCATGCCGAGCGCACATAAAAAGCAGAGGCTATGACATTTAGTCACCGACTCTGCTTTTTGTGTTTTCTTTTTTACCTGTCGATATAAATCTGTCCTCACGGGTTTGTGCGACGCATGTCAAACAGATCAATATTTAAATCCCGCTTTCTTCAGATCCGCCATTATCACGTCAGCCTGCTCCTTTGTGTATCTCTTCATCGGGAAAGTAGCATTTCCTACGTCAAATCCCATATTCTCAAGCACGATCTTTACGGCAGGAATGATCTTCGTTCCTATGAGCACCGTGATCATACGGTTTGCGGCGTACTGTGCCTCGCGTGCCGCGCTGATATCACCAGCGGCAAAATTGTCGTATATGGCTCTGATGTTATCCATAAGTATGTTATAAGTCGTTCCGATACCTCCGCCTGCGCCTGCCGCAAGCCCCATAAGGAGCATCTCATCGGGACCGTTGATAATGTTCATCTCACCGTTCGTAAGATCCTTAAGACGCATCATTTCGTAATAGTTCGAGCTCGTCCACTTGATGGCGGTTACATTGTCTATCTCAAATGCCCTTGCGGCAAAGCTTGCGTTCATATTGAAGCCTGCCGCGGGATTGTAGTAGATCATTAGAGGTATATGCACGGCGTTTGCAAGCGCCTTATAGTAATTGTATACGTCATCGGCATCGTAAGAGAAAAACAGCGGGGGTGTTGCCGATATAGCCGCCGCGCCTACGCTTTCAGCCTGTTTTGCAAGATACACGGCATCCGAGAAATCCGCCGCCGCGATCTGAACTATACAAGGCTTGCCGCCGGACGACTTCACTGCCGCCTCTGCGAGCACTGCTCTGTTCTCCGTTTTAAGCGCAATTCCCTCTCCGGTAGCGCCTCCGACATAAAATCCGTCTGCATTCTTTTCGATAAGATAAGCCATAAGCTTATCAAGTGCTTCTACGTTAATGGTTTCATCTGCATTGAGCGGCGTTACAAGTGCCGGCATTATTCCGCTGAATCTCATATATTTTTAATCCTTTCATTTACCCACTTGACATTTTTACAAGCGATGATATAATATTATTGTAGCACTTAGCTATTGTATTGTCAATAAATTCTATTGACAATATGCACAAAATAATGTCGTGTCGGGAAATGTGATCATTATGTATTACGAGTTTAGTATCTTTACAGACGAGAACCCCTGCAAGGTATTTCTTCAAACCGGATTTTATACTTTTTCGCAATCAAATATCACGCACAAGCACAATTACGCCGAGATACATCTGGTATCCGGCGGAAATGCTGTGTTCAAGGTAGCAAATGAGGTATCCGAACTTCGGGACGGAGAAATGCTGATAATACCCAAGGGCATATTCCACTCGTGGAGCATCTGCACTTCGGATACGCTTCATACGGCGTTTCAAATAGATATGGATCTCAACTCTCCGTCGATAACAGAGACAGACAAATATGTGGTACGCGGGCTGTTCAACGAGATAGCAAAATGCAGGGAAAGCAAAGATCACAAAAGGATCGAGGCGTATATTCCGCTGATCTGCAGTTACATCAAAGAGGATCGCACAGGAAAGAGCTGCCCCATGGCAGACCCGGGAATGATAATAGAGACATTCTTCGCTACCTATTACGACAAGCCCGTAAGCCTTCGTGATCTTGCCGACATGCTTCATTTATCCGACCGACAGACAGAGCGTCTTGTCAAAGAGCATACGGGAAACACCTTCAAGAAGGAGCTCGCCTCAACTCGCATAACCGTAGCCGAATATCTGCGCAGTACTACCGATATGTCGCTTACCGAGATCGCTCAATACGTAGGCTACCGTTCCTACGCAGGATTTTGGAAAGCGATCAAAAAGCACGAATAGAATAAAAGCGTGCCGAGGAATTATAGTCGTACATTATCCGATAATATTTCCAAATATTTTTTTAAAAATTTGTCCTTTTCTTGAATTTTTAATGTAATTTCTGTTTAGATTATGCTATGATAGCTTTAAAAAACCAAGGAGGTATTTATATGCGAATTGCATTTTTTGATACGAAACCATATGACAAGCCCTCGTTTGACAAATACGGTAAGGAATATGGGGTCGAATTTAAATATTTTGAGACAAAGCTCAATGAAGATACGGCAGAGCTTGCACACGGCTTTGACGGCGTGTGCGCATTCGTAAACGACACGGTAAATGCCGCTGTTATTGACAAGCTTCATGAAATGGGCGTAACCGTACTTGCGCTCAGATGCGCGGGCTTCAACAACGTAGATATGAGGCACGCGCACGGAAAGCTCCACGTGCTCAGAGTACCCGCTTACTCACCGTATGCCGTAGCAGAGCATACGATGGCCCTTTTGCTGACCTCGATACGACGCATCCATAAAGCGTATATTCGTTCAAAGGATTTCAACTTCAGTCTTGCGGGTCTTACGGGCTTTGACCTTCACGGCAAAACTGTCGGGGTGATCGGTACGGGACGTATCGGACGAGTATTTATAGATATATGCAAGGGTTTTGGAATGAAAATACTTGCCTTTGACAGATTTCCCGCCAAAGAGATAGAAGACGGAGATACTGTGCGATATGTCGAGCTTGACGAGCTTTTTGCAAACAGCGATATCATATCGCTTCACTGCCCTCTGACAGACGAAACACGTCATATTATAGATGAAACCGCGCTCAATAAGTGCAAAAAAGGCGTGGTACTTCTCAATACTTCTCGCGGAGCGCTCGTTGATGCCGAGGCACTTCTCGCCGCTATAAAATCCCGCAAGGTCGGTGCCGCTTGCCTCGATGTTTACGAAGAGGAATCAGACCTTTTCTTTGAGGATAACTCCGGACACATTCTTGAGGATGACACGCTTGCACGCCTCATTTCAATGCCCAATGTAATAGTAACTTCTCACCAAGCATTTTTGACCGACGAGGCTCTTTCAAATATAGCCGAGACTACAGTAAAAAACATTGTAGACATTTTTGATGACGGTCAATGCCCGAACGAGCTTTGCTTCCGCGAAGAAAAGACCGAGGATTGCAAAAGCGGAAAGTGCTTTTGACAATATGGGATTTTTATCGTAAAAAATGTATAAACCTATTGAAATATTCACAGATTTGTGCTAAAATAATAAAAAAAGAAAGCGAGGACAACAGTATGACTGTAACCGACGATATAAAATACATTGGGGTAAACGACCGCAAGGTCGACCTGTTTGAAGGGCAGTACAAGGTCCCTAACGGAATGTCTTACAATTCTTACGCAATCATCGACGAAAAGATCGCAATTATGGATACCGTCGACGTAAACTTTACGCACGAATGGCTTGACAATATTCAGAATACGCTCGGAGCAAGAAATCCCGATTATCTTATAGTTCAGCACATGGAGCCCGACCACTCGGCAAACATTGCAAATTTTGCAAAGACCTATCCCGATGCCAAGATAGTGGCCTCCGCTAAGGCGTTGGCAATGATGAAAAATTTCTTCGGAAGCGACTTTGCAGACAGACAGGTAGTTGTCGGAGAGGGAGACTCTCTCACGCTCGGCAAGCATACACTTACATTTTTTACCGCGCCTATGGTGCATTGGCCCGAAGTCATCGTAACATACGACAGCACAGATAAGGTTCTCTTCTCCGCCGACGGATTCGGTAAATTCGGCGCGATCGACGCCGACGAGCCATGGATCGACGAATCCCGCCGCTATTTCATCGGAATCGTCGGAAAGTACGGCGCTCAGGTTCAGGCACTTCTCAAAAAGGCGTCCGGACTTGACATACAGATGATCTGCCCTCTGCACGGCCCCGTACTCAAGGAAGATCTCGGCTATTACATCGGGCTCTACAACACCTGGTCGAGCTACCAGCCCGAGGAGGACGGCATAGTTATCGCCTATACATCGGTATACGGAAACACAAAGAAGGCTGTACTTACCCTTGCGGACAAGCTCAAAGCCAACGGTTGTCCGAAGGTAGTTATTCACGACCTTGCGAGAACCGACATGTCATCAGCGGTAGCGGATGCTTTCAAATACAGCAAGCTCGTGCTTGCAACGACCACCTACAACGCGGATATATTCCCGTTTATGCGTGATTTTATCGAACATCTTACCGAACGAAACTTCCGCAACAGAACCGTTGCTTTTATAGAAAACGGAAGCTGGGCGCCGCTCGCCGCAAAGACCATGCGCGATATGCTTTCAAAGAGCAATAACATCACCTTTACCGATACTACCGTAAAAATACTCTCCTCCCTCAACGACGAAAACTCCGTACAGCTGAACTCGCTTGCTGACGAGCTCTGCCGCGAGTATCTCGCTCGTCAGGACGAGACCGCCAACAAGAACGATCTTAAGGCACTCTTTAATATCGGTTACGGACTTTACGTAGTTACGTCCAATGACGGCAAAAAAGACAACGGACTTATTGTAAACACGGTAACTCAGGTGACCAACACTCCTAACAGGATCGCCGTTACGATAAACAAGCAGAATTATTCACACCACGTCATAAAGCAGACCGGCGTCATGAACATAAACTGCCTGACAGTCGACGCACCCTTCAAAGTGTTTGAGGATTTTGGCTTCAGAAGCGGAAGAAACGTAGACAAGTTTGCCGATTGCGAACCATTGCGCTCGGATAACGGACTTGTTTTCCTTCCCCGTTACATCAATTCCTTTATGTCGCTCAAGGTCGAGCAGTACATCGATCTTGATACTCACGGAATGTTCATCTGCTCGGTAACCGAGGCAAGAGTGATCTCAGACCGCGAGACTATGACCTACACTTACTATCAGAATAACGTAAAGCCCAAGCCCGAAACAGAAGGCAAAAAGGGCTATGTCTGCAAGATCTGCGGATACGTATACGAGGGCGAGGAGCTTCCGGAAGATTTTGTATGCCCGCTTTGCAAGCACGGTGCAGCTGATTTTGAAAAAATAAAATAATTATAAAGGTGGTAATGACTATGAAAAAGTATGTATGCGACGTATGCGGCTGGGTATATGACGAGGCTGTAGGAGACCCCGACAACGGTATCGCACCCGGAACAAAATTTGAGGATCTTCCCGATGATTTCGAGTGTCCCCTCTGTGGTGTCGGTAAGGACAGCTTCAGCGAAGAATAAGGCAACCGCGGAATTACAGAATTTACGTAAAAGAGGCTGTGGCAAAACTTCGATTTTCGCAAATTCTTTGTGAAAGAACAACAAAAAACAAGGCTTTCTCCGGTTGAAAGCCTTGTTTTTTGTGTATTATGCAAGTTTTGCAGCAGCCCCTTTTTGTATGCCGACTGATTACTTTTTTTCGATGACAATCTTGCATTTTGCTCTCTCGTCGTCCATTATAAGCTCGCCCACCGTGGGAGCACTTATTCTTCCCGAATATGCGTTCTTAATGCTTATTATCGGCGTTGTGACCTCGGCGCAGACATCGGATCTCTCGAAAGAAAGATCGGCGTCGTGCATCTCGCAGTTTATAAGCTTCAAGCCTTTACAGTAACACAATGGCTGTGTGCCGGTGATCACGCAATTCTCAAAGGTTACGTTTTCACAGTACCACGCAAGATATTCACCCCTGATAATGCTGTTCTTGACGGTAACATTCTTGGCGTGCCAAAATGCGTCTTTTGTGTCAAAATTACATCCGTCGAAGTTCGAATCGGTTATATACTGGAAAGAATACTTTCCCTTGAGTGTAACATTCCTAAAGTCGAGAGCTTCGGATTTGAACATAAAGTACTCGCCTGATGCCGAGCTATCCGAGATCCTTATGTTCTCAGACATCCAGCCGAACTCAGGCGATGATATATCCGAGTCAGTGATATGTATGTTCTTGCACTCTCTGAGTGCCTTTATGCCGTGAAGCCCGGAGCCCGATATATCTATGCCGTCCGAATACCACAGTGCCGCTCTGCAAAGCTCGGTCATCTCACAGTCCTTAATAACTACTTTCCTGTCGTGCCAAAAGGGATACCTGAGATTGAAATAACAGTTCTCTGCCTGTATGTTCCTGCTTTCCTTAAAAGCACTCTCTCCGTCGCGCTCACCGTCAAATTTACAGTCAACAACGCGAACTCCGTCGCTTCCGTAGAGCGCTCTCTCCTCGTCAAATATCATCTTTTCGATAAGCTTCATAATTATTCCCCATTCTCTGTTATTCGCTAATATTTTACCACATATTTCGTATGTTTTCAAGAGATTCTACATAAAATGATTGACTTTTATTTGTATATGTGATATAATGCTTAAGTTAGATTTTACTTTGGAGAAGATTATGGGATATATAGAAATATTTTTTACCGGAATTGCTCTTGCGATGGATGCGTTTGCGGTCTCCATCTGCAAGGGAATAAAAATGAAAAAGCTCAAGGTCGGACATCTGATTACCATCGCTCTTTTCTTCGGCGGATTTCAGATGCTTATGCCGCTTGTAGGATGGCTTCTCGGAAGTCAGTTAGTACAGTACATTTCTGCATTTGACCATTGGATCGCATTTGCTCTTCTCGCTTTTATCGGCGTGAAGATGTCTGTAGAATCTTTCAAAAAGGATGAAGATGAGTGCGAATGCGGTGAAGATAAGCTTGATATAAAGGAGCTCTTTATTCTCGCGATCGCAACCAGCATTGACGCGCTCGCTGTCGGTATTACGTTCGCACTCTATCCCGACGTAAATATCGTATCCTCGATTTCCATCATCGGTATCGTCACCTTCGTAATATGTGCTTTCGGAGTACTCATTGGTCACAAGTTCGGCGCAAGGTTCAAATCCAAAGCCGAGTTTATCGGCGGTGTGGTTCTCGTGATAATAGGTCTTAAGCTGTTGATAGAAGGACTTATTGCTTAAATATGAATTGAATCAAGAACGGTCGCCCGGGCTCATGTGGCTCTGACGACCGTTCTTGATTTTATTTTTTAGTTATCTTATCAAATGGATCAACGTCGTTGATCTGTTCGGGAATGAGTCTTACGGAGAATACGAAGCTCTTTTCATCAAGTCTCCACTTTTCATTAAGACATGGTCCGCAGGAATTAGAGCCTATGCCGTTGTGGCGGTAATCAAGATAAACCACCGTGTCGTCAAGCGGCTCCAACTCAAAGTCGTGAGGAGTTTTAGTCAGCATCTCTGCAGTGTAGTGCGAGCAGTTAAAGCTGAATGTCTCGCTCGTTGCGGTATTGGTCGCGAGCAATCCACGTCCCGCAGAATTGGCTACAGATACCCAACGGGTATCGGCGTGCGCCATATTCTCCTGAGGTCTTACATACGGTTCAAAGTGCTCGGTAACCGTGGTAGAATAGGTGGCGAGACGAGCCGCATTTTGCTTATCTACGTAGGACTCCATCGGACCCTTGGCAAAATACTTCAGATATTCGCAATCATCAGGCATCCTGAACTCAACGCCAAATCTCGGAAGCATGGGAATATTATCCCTTACCTTTACGTCAAAGCAAAGCTCAACTCCCTCTCCTGAGACAAAGCGGTAAGTTGTCTCCATTCTCAGCGCGGGCGCATTGGATGGACTACCCATAGACATACTTGCCTTGACTACGACCTCGTTTGCGTTGTCAGATACAAGTTCGCAGGAATAGCACTTATTTGTCATGTAGTCAAATCCGTGCTTGAACCACTCGTTCTTAATATATCTGTCGTTATCGGTAGGAGCACGCCATATATTCGGTGTGATCACAGAGGTGAGAAGCTCCTTGCCGTTATCGTTGACAGAGCAGATAAGTCCGTGGATCTTATCGACTGTATACGTCTTATTTCCGTCGCGAACAGCTATGAACTTCTCATCGTCGCTGACAGAAAGCTCGCTCTTTACGGCAATGGCATCCGGAGTTGATTCCATAGGTTCGCTGTCGAGCAGCACCTGCTCAAAGCCCACCTCGTATCCTGCGTCTTTCCATTCTGTAGTCAGGTTAGTTCTGAAATAAAGATTCAGCGTGCAAACACCGTCAAGTCCGCCCGGGTCTATGGGAAGCGAATAGCTTCTGCTCTGCTGTGGGCGGATATTCAGTCCCGCAACTCTTCCCTGCGCGGCTATCTTGCCGTTGCGCTCGAGCGACCAGAACATATCGATATCCTCAAGCGTCTTAAAATAACGCATATTGCGCAGTCTCACTGTCGCACTCTTTTGATCGAAGTCGACCATGCGGCAGGGGCGAAGCACCTGCTTGAGTTCGAGCATACCCGTATGCACTCTGCGGTCGGGATATACGAGTCCGTCAACGCAGAAATTTGAGTCGTGCGGTCTTGTACCGAGGTCACCGCCGTAAATATACTCAGGCTCTGCGATAGTTCCGACGTTGACCGAGTGGTCGATCATCTCCCACACGCAACCGCCGAAGAAGGAATCGTTTGCGTATATTGCCTGCCAATATTCTTCAAGGTCGCCGGGACCGTTACCCATTGCATGCGAATATTCGCAAAGGAAGAATGGCTTCTTAACGTACTTGTTCTTTGCGTAACGCTCTACACATTCCGTGGGATCGGGATACATACGGCTTTCGACATCGATCCAAGGACAATCGTAGTTTTCTCTGTCCTCCTTTTTGTCGGAGGTAAGCAACGGAATACGGGCGCGGGATATATCCTCGGAATGAACGATCGCGTCCGGCATTCTGCTATGTACGTACTCGTACATAAGCTTATGATTTATGCCGGTTCCGCTCTCGTTACCCACAGACCACATCAAAACGCAGGCGCGGTTCTTGTCGCGCTCAAACATTCTCTTTATTCTGTCGAGATAGGATTCTGTCCACTCAGAACTGTCGGTCAGCTCGCTCCAATTGTAGGTATTCATTCCGTGCGTCTCGATATCGGTCTCGTCGCACAGGTAAAATCCCAGTTTATCGCAAAGCTCGGGAAGTCTGGGGTCGTTCGGATAATGGCTCGTTCGGATCATGTTTACGTTATGAGCCTTCAAAATATAAAGGTCGTTGAGCATATGATCAAAAGGTGTTGCCGATCCGAGCATAGGATGGCTGTCGTGGCGGTTTACACCCTTGCCTTTGACCTTCTTGCCGTTTACGTAGATAACCTTCCCCCTGATCTCAAAGCGCCGCATACCTACTCGCTGGCAGATATATTCTCCGCCAACCTTGAGCATAAGCTCATAGAGCTCGGGGGTCTCGTCGCTCCAGAGAACGGCAGACGCAACATCTATGGAAACGAGTGCCTTGGTTCCGAGCTCGGTCTTGCCCTCGGCAACAAGCTCGCCCGAAGGAGTGCGGAGCGAATATTCTACCTCACCACTGCCGTCAAGCTCGATCTCTGCCTTTATTTTACCGCTTGCAAAATCGTCTGCAAGCTCGGTCTTTACAAACAGGTCCTTTATATGTACGGGATCGCGGAAAAGAAGATAAACCTCGCGTATGATACCCGACGACCTGATCTTATCCTGATCCTCAAGATAAGAGCCGTCGCACCATTTCAGAACGAGAACCCGGATCGTATTCTCGCCGTCAACAAGAAAGTCATTGAGAATTATATCGCTTGTCATATGGCTGACCTGACTGTAAGCGACAAATTTTTTATTGATAAACAAATAAAAGCAAGAATCAACACCCTCAAAAATGATATGTATCTGCTTGTTTTTGATCGACTCGGCATCCACAAAGAAGGTGCGCTCGTAGAGCCCGCAGGGGTTGTCGTCGGGAACATGCGGAGGCTCTACCGTGAAGGGATAATTTACGTTCGTATAATGCGGTACGTCGTATCCTCTTCCGAGTGCGTACTGCCAGCTTGACGGGACAGTCAGCTTATCTGCTCCGCAAGTGCTGTAGCCGTCAGATGTAAAATCATCTATATCGTTTATTGACGCATAGTAACGAAAGCTCCACTCTCCGCAAAGAGACATAAACCTATCGCTCTGCGCTCTGTTTCCCTTTCTTGCGGCACCCTCGCTTCCGTACGGAATAAGATACGCAGAGGGCGCCTCACATCCTACGTGAAGATGCTCGATCGATTTGTGATATTTAAGTTCAGGTAACATGATCTTTCTCCTTTTTAGAGTTTTTATTGTTTTTTAAAGCTGTCTGCAAAAGCAGTCGCAAGTGCATCACAGCGTTCGTTATAAGGGTGTCCCATATGCCCGTGTACCCACACGATGCTGACCGAATGTATTCCGAGAAGCTCATCGATCCTTTGCCAAAGCTCGACGTTAAGAAGCGCCGACCTGTCGGCTTTGCGCCAACCGTTATTTTTCCAGGAGCGAAGCCAGCCTTTGTTTATAGCATCGGTAAGATATTTTGAATCGGATGTCAGGACGACCTCACACGGCTCCTTGAGTGCTTCCATCCCCGCGATCGCCGCCATAAGCTCCATACGGTTGTTGGTCGTCTCGGGTTCGCCACCCGAAAGCTCCTTTTCCCTGCCGTTGAATACAAGGATGGCACCCCATCCTCCGGGACCCGGGTTGCCTCTGCAGGCACCGTCTGTATAAAGCTCGACCTTTTTCATACTTATCTGATGGTCGCTATAAAGCGAAGGAAGGCGCACTGACCCTCGGGTGTACGCTTGTAAACTCCGGCGTCCTCAAGAACTCTTTCGAATGTCCTGCCGATCTCTTTCTTGATTATATCCTCGGTGTTCTCCGGAGTAAAATCATAGGAATCCTTAAACTTTTCAAACCATTCCTTATGCTTGACGATCTGCTCGCTCTCGGCAAAATCTCTGCCCTCGGCAATAAATTTGCACATCGTGGCGATCTCATCGCGCAATCTTGCGGGAAGAACTGCAAGTCCCATTACCTCAATAAGACCTATATTCTCCTTCTTTATGTTATGGAGATCGGCATGAGGATGGTAAACTCCGAGAGGATGCTCTTTTGTCGTAATGTTGTTTCTGAGCACGAGATCAAGCTCAAATTTTCCGTCACGGAAGCGCGCAATGGGAGTTATTGTATTGTGCGGCTCGCCGTCGGTGCATGCGTATACAAATGCTTCCTCGTCCGTGTAATTTCTCCAAGCATTGTGTATCTTGTCCGCAAGCTCAACAAGACTCTTGCGATCCTCGCTGCGCAGACGAATGACCGACATAGGCCAGTTTACGATACCTGCCTCAACATTATCAAAGCAGGAGAACTGTATCTCGGTGTCGATCGGAGCTTTTGCCATCGCAAACGTGTAGTTACCGCCTTGAGTGTGATCGTGAGAGAGTATCGAGCCGCCGACGATAGGCAGATCGGCATTGGAACCGAGAAAATAGTGCGGATACTGTGCAACGAAGTCGAGAAGTCTTTCGAAAGTGCTCTTCTCTATCTTCATGGGTGTGTGATCCTTTGAGAGCACTATGCAGTGCTCGTTATAATAAACGTAAGGAGAGTACTGCATATACCACTGCTTACCTGCAAGAGTTGTGGGAATAAGGCGGAGCGTCTGGCGCGCGGGTCTGCCGGCGTTGCCCTCATAGCCCTCGTTGGTGGGACAGAGCAAGCATTTTGGATATCCGCTCTGGGGCAAGAGCTTTGCCGCCGCGATAGCCTTGGGATCCTTTTCGGGCTTTGAGAGGTTTACGGTGACATCGAGCTCGCCGTATTTACCCTCATACTTCCATTTCAGATCCTTCGCCACGCGGTATGTGCGTATGTAGTCACTGTTGCGGCAAAGAGCGTAGAAATAGTCGGTAGCGAGCTTTGGCGAAATGGCATAGTACGAAGAAAAGGTGCGAATGACCTCGCCGGGTCTTGGAGTAAGTATACCCATAAGCTTGGTGTCGAACAGATCGAGATATACGACGCTGTTATTCTCAATCAGACCCTTCTCTGCCGCGTAATCGCAAAGAGCGGCAAGTATATCCTCAAGCGGCTCTATTCCTACCTGCTCTTCGGGCTCTTCATATTCAGCCACTCCGAGAGCCGACATGAGCGAATTGGTCATATATATCCTGTCTTCCTCGGATATAAGCTTTTTATCGAGTGCATACTCGATAAGTTTTTTTATCTCTGAAGAGATGTTTGTTGACATAATAAATTCCCCCTATATAACCTTCCGTTTTACATTATACCACTTACAACCCCGATTGTCAAAGGGTTAAAGAAATTTTAAAAATAAATTTTAAAAATAAATTTTAAAAATAGAATTATTTTATGACTATATCTCTGCGCGCTAAATTTATTCTCTGCCATTTTTGTGAACTCTTACAATTCATATACCCATTTTTGTACAATATTCCAAAATTTTCTCACACTACTTGACATTCCATTTTAAGTATGATAGAATAATATCAAGAGGTAAGCCACACCTTCAAATGAACAAATTATAGCCGCTATCGAAGGATAATTTACCTCGATGGCGGCTTTTTGCAAAAGCAGTCTTATCTTCATAAAATATATAAAACAAAAGGAGATTTTCAATATGTTAAACTTCATAATTCATATCTTTCAGCGAAGATTTCCCGATCTGCGTCTTTCCTTTTGCATATAGGATATAGCCTTTATGCCTGTTCTATGTGCCTGTCAAAAAATATAACCGATTTATTTTTAACAAAGAAAATATGCTTATGACCGTACATTATGTCTTGTCACATTATTGATAATGATATCGTTGTATGAGTTCTGCTCACGCCAAGGTAATATTTACACACCTTAACGTATCTCGAAAGGAGAATAGTATGAAAAAATTTCTAACGCTTTTATTGGTGGTAGTATTGCTTGCTTTGGTAGGTTGTAACTCTGCTCCGCAAAACGAGCAGATAACCGATGCCTCTACGCAAGAGCAAGATACGGCTACAAATCAGCTCGCAACAGATGATACTGCAAAAGACACAGGCAAAACCAATGAAGAGGAGATAGAACCGCCACCGAGATATTATATTAGCCTTCGCTCTGAAGAACAGCTGTCAAAGATGCGCGAAATGGCATTATGTACCGACGAAAAAGAGATCAAATCGTATTTAACAAGCATTGGAAGCGAAGGAGCAACAAACAAGGAAGATCTGGTTAATTTCTTAGATCTTTTAGAGCGTTTTCCTTACTTCAACATAGTTGACGGAGATATCAGCTGGATGGCGTATTTCAAGGGAAAATCAGAAGACACAGGCAAAGATTATGAGGTTTTTCATATTTCCTTGAAAGCCGAAAACGGTGATTGGATAAGATTTGAATACCTGCTCTCCGAAAAAGATCCTTCGGATAACATCCTCAATCAAATAAACAACTCAACAACACAATTTACTTCGAAACCATTAAAAAGCAGTGATGAAAGGTTAACCATTTTCTCTGAAACGAGAAAAGATCATCCAACCGATCCGGGCGAAATTGTCAGGTGGATATCTAAAGTTGACGGGATCTATGCCTTTATCGTATGCTATACGTCAATTCCGAATCAAATCAATACGGATAACATTCTTAATGAAGCTCCGATATTTGCCATATCGTAATATCGTTTGATCCTTATTAACTCAGCGGCTTCCCCTCCGGGTTGCCTCGGCAGCCCGGGGGAGTCTTTTTTTATATTGATATTTCTTTGGCTTCGATTATTATCGGCTTGATAAGCACATTGCCAATCATATGTTTTCCTTATTTCCGGTGATATCTGTCTTCGATTCAAAAAACATTACATTTTTGTTATGATATAATGATCTCATCGATGCATAAAAATTTGTTTATAAGAATATTTCTTTTTGCTGTAAGATATTGAGTTTATTTTACGACTATATGAGTGAAAAACCTTTAGAAGCTAATAGAAAACAACGGGCTATAACAACATAATTAGCATCGATAATACATAGTCAACGAAAGGAGCTTTACAATGAAAAAATTTATTACTTTGTTT
>CAYQEY010000053.1:0-13434 GCA_964416635.1 uncultured Lachnospiraceae bacterium
CGTCCTCGTTATAGCTTACGTCGTAAAATGCGGGAACGTATATACCCTCGATGCTTCTTGCCGCTTCATGAAGGTAGGCTTCTTTCGTATACGTACCGTCATCCTTCATTTTTACATAAAGTCTGCAGAGCTCGGGAAGCATTTCCTCACCCTCTCCGATATTGAAAAGATCGAAGAAATCGGCTACAGGCTCCGGATTATACGCGCAGGGACCGCCGCCGATAACTATAGGCATACTGTCGTCGCGATCCTTTGCGCGAAGAGGAAGCTTCGCAAGCGAGAGCATATTGAGCACGTTTGTGTAGCTCATTTCATACTGAAGAGTAAAGCCTATCATATCAAAGGCTGTAAGCGGATCGCCGCTCTCACACGCAGTGAGCGGTATATTATGCTCCTCCATCTTTTGCTGCATATCCACCCATGGGGTATATACACGTTCGCACCAGACATCGTCTTCGCGGTTGAGAACACCGTACAGTATGCGCACCCCGAGATTCGACATTCCTATTTCGTAAGTATCGGGAAAGCAGAATGCAAATCTTGCTTTTACCTTGTCTTTGTCCTTTATTACCTGTCCGTATTCGCCGCCGGAATATCTTCCCGGCTTGGTTACGGCTTTAAGTATACTGCTTATATTTTCGTTCATTTTTTGATTCTTTCCGTTTTACTTTTATTTTCTTGTATGTGTTAGTCTTTGAGACCCTGCTCATGTTGATATTTCTCAATTGAAAATCTGTCGCGCTTTGGCAATCCGGTAAATATTACAGCCGCAAGAGCGCCGGCAGAAAGTATCCAATACAGAAGTATGTAAAACTCGTTCATACCCTCTATCCAATTGAAGATCAGGTCAAGGCAGCATATTCCGAGTCCGAGTATGCTCAAAGCATAGCACAGAAGATTTACCCTCGTGCGAAGTCTGCGCATACGCTTGGCGTTGGATGCCGCCACAACGAGATTCAATCTCGATTTTTTTGCAAGCACGCCCATACTTTCGTCATCTATGTCGAATAAAACTCCTTCTTTGCGGTTTCGCTCACCCGAATGATAATCGTCAATTCCAAGATGCACCACGCTGACAGGCGGATATTTTTCATTCCTGAGTCTGCCGAGCGATTCGGCATTTATCATCGGATCAAATGTCTCAACCGCACAATATATACCGTCCTCTTCAAGCCGCGTTGCAAACATTTCAAATATCTCATTGACGGTATATTTTGCAATTATTCTCGCACTCGCACGACCGTTTATCGAAACGCAGAGTGAGTATATCTCGTCGCCACCGTTCTTGAAGTTGACATTCGGGAACGGGATACCGTAACGTGCCATAAACTGCTCATTACCGACAAGTACCGAATAATTGCTTCCAACCATAGCCTCAACGCCGCTTTTCGCTATGCGACGCAAGCGACACTCGCCGAGCGGATTTTCAGCTCCGTCTCCCATGGAAAACACACTTTCAAGCGGTCCGCCTATTTTCGAGTAAACAGCATCAAGGCAAGAAATAATGACATCGTTACCGGTAGCATCGTAAATTGCGAGATTTACATTTTTAGAAGAGCATTTTTCAAAGACGTGCATATCCTTAAACACAAAAACGTTACAATCAGAATATATCTCTGCACTCTGCTCTCCCGCGAAAGCAAATCCCTCTTTAATGTTACGGTCGTTAAAAATTCCGAATGGCAACCACGACGATACCACAGTTATCAACGGGAGCGTTAAAAACAGCGATGTAAGGCTTACGTTAAAGCAGGTCCATACAACTCCGTCGATATTCGGAATCAGAAGGACGAGTATTCCCGCGATGACCGATAATATAAGAGATGGCAAAATCATGACCGTTGGAGAAAGACTTCTGCGACTTCTCTTCTCCATCGCATGAAAATATCCCGCCGTGGAATCGACGGCAAGAGGATAATATACCGCAGAGGAGGGGTCAAGCCCGCCGCAATACATTTTTTCCGCCGTAGAATTTTTTCCGCTGCTTCTCTGCAGAGTAAAGTCGCTCTCCCTCTTTTCGGACCCGATTATTGTCTCTCCGCTGGCTCTGTCTATCATGTCTCCGAAGAAATATTTGTACATCTTCATTTCAAAGGTGAGTGAAGCACATTCGCTCGCAACCGCCGACACGATCAGCAACGAAAGCAAAAAGTGGAATACGTGCGGAGTTTCAGGCTTGACCGAAACTATCACAATATCATAAGCAATCATGGTAACCAAAATCAGATCTACCATTGAGTATATATCCGCTCTTTTCGTAAATAGGTGTTTTGCACCCTCGTAAAGTTGCTTTACTGAAGGCAAGCAGCATATCACGAGCAGTTGCAGTCCTATAAGAACGTAAGAGAAAAAGTACTCTTTACGGTCCATGATTCCGGGCAAACGCACGTTAAGCAGCGGCAGAGCTTCATACAGAAAAAGCACACCGCACATGACAGATGTTATCAGCAGACGCAAAAACATTCCGCCGCGCGCTTTATGATACCCGTCGTAAACCGACAATATCTTGTCTTCAAGCACCTCTCTCGGCTCTTTATGAGTTTTGTCTGCCTCATTAATACATTCTTTGCCCACATCATCTATCGTTTCCGAATTGTATTCCTCGGGTATGGCACTCAAAGAATCGGTGATGGTTATCTTTTCAATATCCTCATCCGACACGATCTCGAATATTTCTTCATCGCATCCGAGTTGGAGAAGGATAGAAAGGTCGGAACTGCTGACCTGATATTTGGGTCTTACACCATCTTCAACTACCATCTCATCAAGCACTGCCTCAATATCGTCACTTGGGGCGTTGGCGGGTGGATTCGACTCGGTATCTGTTGCTCCTGACAGCTCTTCCTTTTCTGCCTCGGACTCTATCTTGGACATCACATCGAAAACAGAGTTTTCTTGCAGTTCGCTACCCTCGGGCTCGATCGGAGTGTAGGCTGTATCCCCGTCGTCATCATCGGACAGCTGAACAAAAGTCACATCACCGCTGTCGCTACCGTCTTTAAATTCTTCAAGAGGTAAGGGTTGAAATATTATGCCATCGTCCTCACAGTCGGGAAGCTCGTCGAAAGTCATGTCATCCTCATTCGTCTCTTCCGAGTTTTGCTCGAGCTCACCGAAAACTACATGATCCGCATCGCTCTCCTCGTCCTCGGAAAGCCTTTTAAGCATTTCTATCTCCTCTTCCGTAAGCGGCTCATCATCTTCTTCATCAAGTTCTTCAAGAAGATCGCGCTCGCTAAGCTCCTCGGATCCTTCGATTTCTTCGATTTCCTCGGGTTCTTCAGAGTCTTTGGGAAGGTCGCTCTCATCATCAGCACTTTCCGCATCGGTATTCAAAAAACTTTCGTCTATATTATAGGCTTCCGCATCGGTATCCGAATAAGACTCCTTCTCGCTTGGGCTACCCGATGCATACTGCTTTCGTAACTTCTCCTTTAGGTCTTCCTCTGATATATGCTCCGGAAAATTAGGATCTGACATACCGGGCACGCTATCTCCTGAGTCGTTCGATGAATACGACTGTCTGAGCATTTCGAGAACCTCGGAAATATTTTGATTTTGCTCGGGATCTCTATTGTTCGCCATAAACTACCTCCGTAAAATTTTCATTTATCGGTTTTAAGCTCTGTGCTGTCTTGATACCTCTGCGAGAATTACCGCCGCCGCGGTAGATACGTTAAACGAATTGACCTTTCCGTACATCGGAATTGACGTTATATAATCTGATCTTTCTTTTACGATATTCGAAACGCCGTCACCTTCACTGCCAAACACTATGGCACACGGGCAATTAAAGTCGGTTTCATAGTATGCCGCTCCGCCTGCCTCCGCCGAGAATATCCATATTCCCTTTTCTTTAAGTTCCTCGACAGTCGTTGCAATATTCGTGACCTTGGCAACTGCAAGATGCTCTATTGCACCGCAGGATGCCTTGCTGACGGCAGGTGTAAGCCCTACGGCCCGGCGCTTCGGTATAATAAGTCCGTGCGCCCCAACGCCCTCCGCACATCTGATGAGCGCACCGAGATTATGCGGATCGGTGATTCCGTCCGCAATAACGATAAATGGCTTCTCACCGCGCTCGCTCGCGATTCTCAAAATATCATCCACCGTGCAATATTCCTTTTCAGCCGCCATGGCTACAACTCCCTGATGCACGGCATAATTAGTCATTTTGTCAAGCTTTGCGCGGTCAGTCTCAACAACGGGAATACGTCTTTCTATTGCCTCTGCTACAAGAACGACTATAGAGCCCTCGCGCTCACCCTTCTGAACCAGCAATTTGTCTACCGTTCTTCCCGATTTGAAAAGCTCACGCACGGCGTTTCTTCCTATGATAAGTCCCTCGCTCATCTCCTCATTTGAGCGCTCCGCGCGATCTTTATGCTCACGACGCTCGGTAAATCTGTTCTTTTGATTGTTTCTGTCAGCTTTATTTGCGTATTTCTTATTTTCCATTTTCAGCTCCTGAAGTCTCGAAATTTTTAAGTTGGTCAATTATATATTTTGGTCTGCTCTTGGTTTCAAGATATATCTTTCCGATATACTCACCGATAACGCCTATCGCAAGCAGTTGAAGTCCGCCTATTGCCCATACCGATACGGCTATCGAGGTCCAACCCTCAACAGTGTTACCGGTAAAATGCCTGATAAGCGAATATACAAGCATTCCTATGCTGGCGACGAATATAAAAAGACCGAGTGCGCTTATCATTCTTATCGGCTTTATCGACATAGACGTAACACCTTCAAAAGCAAAGGAAACCATCTTTTTGAGGGGATACTTTGATTTTCCCGCAAATCTTTTGTTGCGTTCATATTCTACCACACCGCTCTTAAAGCCGATAAGCGGTACGAGTCCGCGCAAAAACAGATTTACCTCTTTAAAATCGGCAAGTGCATCAAGTGCGCGTCTGCTCATCAGTCTGTAATCGGCATGATCGTACACAAGCTCTACGCCCATGGCGCTCATAATTCTGTAAAAAGCGCGCGCTGTCGTGCGTTTAAACGCTTTATCGGTCTTTCGCGAAGAACGGACACCGTAAACTATATCACACCCCTCGTTATATTTATCCAACATTTCATCTATCGCATTTATATCGTCCTGCAAGTCGGCATCAAGACTTATTGCGGCGTCGCACATATCCTTAACGCTCATGAGTCCCGCCAGAAGTGCGTTCTGATGACCTCTGTTTCGCGAAAGCTTGACTCCGCAGAAAACAGCGTCTTCGGCACAAATCCGCTCTATTATATCCCACGTCGTGTCCTTTGAGCCGTCATCGACGAAGCATATCTTACTTTCACCTGATATCTTCCCGACTTCTGCAAGAGCGCGTAGCTTTTCGGATGTACGCTTTGCGGTTTCTGCGAGCACCTCTTGCTCATTATAGCATGGGATAACAAGATAAAGCTTCATAACTATCTCCAAAACTCAAAAATTCTTTCAAAATTCAAAAATCCAGACATAAGCTCTCCCGATTTGCCCAAATAATCGTATATTAGTGCAAAATTCGAAACGAAAGCCACAAAAAGAGCGATCACAAAGAAGCTGTACGCAAATCGCGTTACCGTTTTTCGCTCGTCCTCCCTATGCGTAAGCAAAAGGAAATAAATTATCATCATTCCGCCGAGTATAAGCTCTATGGCAAAGTCTGCCGAATACCTCACTCCGTAGCCGCTTTCCCATATTGAAAAGATTATGATAAACGGGGCGATCACGCAGGTAGAAAGTATAAGAGAGAGTGCCGGAAGTCTGTGTTTTTTATCAAGTCTGCGGTAAGCCTTGAGTGCGCCGAAATATCCGAACATCGGCAAAGCTCTCCAAAAAAGTCCTATCGCGTTTCTGTTTGCCACGAAATAGTATCCGTTCACGTCAAGCGTTGAGAAATTCGAGAAAACGAAGGGAAATTCGGGATTGACAATCGGAAATGCAAACAGATAATTCCAAAATCCTATCGTAACGAAATCGGTATGGTACTGCGCGCGCGTGAAATCGTTTATGGTCAAAGAATACTGAATACCGAAATCAAGCACCGAGCCGAAGCGCATATAGTTATACGCCATCTGTATCACACCGATAACAGCAAAGCAAGTAAGTGCCGAGGCAAGATAGCCTGCTGAGCTCGCAACGGTATTCCGGCAGTCCTCCTTGCAATCACGAAGATTTTTGAAAAATCCAAAGGCTATAAATATCAGCGCAACGACGCAATAAAGTGCCAAGGTTGGTCTGCAAAGCACTGCCATGGCAAGGCAGAAGGAAGATATACAAAGGCAACGCCGGCTGATCCTTCCCTTTCCCACAACGCCCGAACGCAAGAGAAAATAAAGTCCCATCATCGTGAACATAAAGCCCGATGCCTGCGCGATCTCATAAAAGAGCGGCGAGCAGAAACAATACATGATTCCGGAGCAGAGCTGTAATATTATAAGCGAGCAAATTGCAATACCAACCGGAAGCTTTTCAAAAAAGCGTTTGATTATCTCTGTGAACAGCAGACTCAAAAATACTATTCCGACGACTCCGAACAAAAGCACCGCCTCCGGAGTCGGAAAATAATACCCGGTGATAAGGTTATAAGGCAGAAAGAGCAAAAGCACGGGAGCAATACCGTAGTATGAATAATACTTGCCGTCGTACAAGAGATGGTCCCACTTGTAAGGTATCTTCTCCGCAAGCCTTACGCTCCAATCGTAGGGATTCTCGAGTGCCAAAAGCTCCTCACTTGGGGCATCAAGCAGGTGTACCTGCCCTGCCTTGAAAGCGTCTACAAGCTCCTGCGTTATCTGGTTTCCCGATGTCAATGCAAAGCTCGAGAAGAGATGTCCGCCTGCATTGAGATTATATACCACGGTAAGCACGAGCGCAATAAATCCAAACGCCGCGGTTATACCGACTGTAAAGCGGTTAAAGAATCTACGTTTCTCACGGTACTCCTCTTTGAAGATCGGAAATGTAAAAAGAGCGTAAAGTGCAAATCCGATTCCGACAATTACAAGCAATCTCAAGGACGACATCTCTATCGGCTTCGGAGAGTTGACAGTGATGGATTTCACCTGAAAAACGTCTGTTTTTTCGGTTGAAAACTTAAAGCGCAGGTCCTGCACCTCGCCCGAAAGGTCGAGCATTATATACTCGCTTCCATTGTTCCCGCGTATTGCCCTACCCGATGCAACGTCCATGCGGTACTCAGCGGAATAGGTAGAATCGGTAGCGTCTATTGAAACGTCCACGTAGGATGCCACACGTCCCTTTATATCGCCTTCAAGGTATTCGAAATCTATTCTTACCGTTCCTATTTTTTTGTTCAGACCGATAAACTCAAGGCGCGCGTTTCCCCCGGCATTGGATACGTAATCGACGCGCTCTGAATTAAAATTATATTCTCTCGCGCTTGAAAGATCAAGTTCTTCTTCCACATACCCGCCGCCTATAAGATGGTAGGAATGAAAGTTGAACACGCAAAGCTCAAGCAACACCGCTATGCAGACCAAGGCTATCCCAAAGTGCCGTGTCTTTTCCTTTTTGGCAAACACCGCAAAGGCGATTATCAATAAAACAGCGGAAATAATGTATATAAAAAGGTCCATTATTCAGAATCCTTTCGACAACGCAAAAATTATTGCAAATATAACTATACATATTAATTATATCATAAAAAAGTATTTTTGTACATACCTTTTATTGAGGCTTTTTAATTTTTTCGCTTATTTCGGCAAAAAGGCAGTCGCAACAGCAACTGCCTTTTGAAGATTATATTTGTGTAATTTGTGCTGATATCAACCCATCGTAGAATAGTTGGGTGCTTCCTTTGTGATATTGATGTCGTGTGGGTGAGACTCCTTAAGACCTGCGCCCGTGATACGAACAAACTGTCCCTTCTCGCGAAGGTCATCGATTGTAGAAGTTCCGCAGTATCCCATACCTGAGCGCAGACCGCCCATAAGCTGATATACCGTATCGGCAAGCGGGCCCTTGAAGGGTACACGACCCTCGACACCTTCGGGAACGAGCTTCTTATTTCCCTCCTGGAAATATCTGTCCTTAGAACCGCTCTCCATGGCAGCGATAGAACCCATTCCGCGGTATACCTTGAAGCGTCTGCCCTGATAAAGCTCCTCTGCTCCGGGACTCTCCTCGCAGCCCGCGAACATCGAACCGATCATAACGGTGGACGCACCCGCCGCGATAGCCTTAACGATATCTCCGCTGTACTTGAGACCGCCGTCGGCAATAACGGGAATGTTATACTTATCGGCAACCTCTGCAGCATCGCAAATAGCCGTGATCTGGGGAACACCGATACCTGCAACAACACGAGTGGTACAAATGGAACCGGGTCCGATACCTACCTTGATGGCATCGGCACCTGCGCTGATAAGGTCGTAAGCCGCCTCACCTGTCGCTATGTTACCTGCAATTACCTGAACCTCCGGGAATGCGTTCTTAACCTCAAACAGCTTGTTGATGATATTCTGCGAATGCCCGTGCGCGGAATCGAGAACGAGGAAGTCAACGCCCGCGGCGATAAGAGCACCGGCTCTGTCGAGGCAGTCCCTTGTAACTCCGATGGCAGCGCCGCAGATGAGTCTGCCCTGAGAATCCTTTGCGGAGTTAGGATACTTGGTTGCTTTTTCTATATCCTTAATAGTGATAAGTCCCTTAAGTACATTGTTCTCATCAACCAAGGGGAGCTTTTCGATCTTGTGCTGACGAAGTATCTCCTGTGCCTCTGAAAGCGTAGTTCCTTCAGGCGCGGTAACAAGATTGTTTTTTGTCATAACATCAGCGATCCTGCCGTTGTAATCGACAAGAAAACGCATATCGCGGTTTGTAATGATGCCTACTACACGTCCCTCACCGTCGCAAATCGGAACACCGGAAATCTTAAACTTGCGCATAAGATTCTCGGCCTCATAAACAAAATTATCGGGTCCTAAGAATATTGGATTGCTGATAACACCGTTTTCACTTCTCTTAACTCTGTCAACGTTGTCGACCTGAGCATCAATTGTCATATTCTTGTGGATAGTTCCCGCTCCGCCCTCACGAGCGATTGCTATAGCAAGATTAGCTTCGGTAACCGTGTCCATAGCCGAACTCAGAACCGGTATGTTGAGTGAGATCTTGTTGGTAAGACGAGTCTTCAGCGATACGTCTGCAGGCAGGACGTCGCTTTTGGCAGGAATGAGAAGCACGTCGTCAAATGTGAGCCCTTCCTTAATAAACTTTGAACTGTAATTCATAAAACCCCCCCGATTTGCAGGTAAAATATATTAGATATTATTATAACAAATTTCGATAAAAATGTCAAGGATTTTTACATCAAAATATTTGGGAGTTATGCTTTTATTTTCCGTAAATTCTGCTGCCTTATAGGCAAAAACACAAGAGGTGGTATCAAGATGCAAAAAAAGAACGTTTTTATTTTAGCCTTTTTTATTTTCACTGTTATTTTTGTGTCATTAAGCTTGCTTTTTTTCCTGCTTTCGTCGAGATTTTCAGAAGACGAAGAAAAGAGCATTGCAGCGAATCGCTCCTATCCGACGGTAATTATCGATGCCGGGCACGGCGGAGAGGACGGCGGTGCCGTCGGGATAGACGGCACTTGCGAAAAGAATATAAACCTGAGCATTGCCCAAAAGCTTTTTGACACTCTCAGCGCGAGCGGCATCAACTGCATAATGACTCGCACCGAGGACACTCTGCTCTACGACAGAAATCAAAATTACGAGGGGCGAAAAAAACTGCTCGATATGCAAGCGCGTCTCGCGATCGTTCAAAAATACGACAACGTGATTTTCGTCAGTATTCACCAGAATTCATTTCCAAGCGCGAAATACAGCGGATTTCAGGCATATTTTTCACCGAACGATCCAAGATCGCAAACACTCGCAAAAGCGATAGAGGATCAGATCAGAGAACATCTTCAGCCAAGCAACAAACGTGCTTCGAAGCCATCAGACGGAAAAATATATCTGCTTGATAAGATTACCTGCCCCGCTGTTTTGCTTGAATGCGGATTTATTTCAAACGCCGAAGAATGTGCTCTGCTCAACAGCGAGGAGTATCAGACGCGGCTCGCACAAACCATATCCGACTCAATTATCGCTTTTTTTAATGAAAACCGACAATAATTAATTAACATATCCACTTGAAATTTGAAGGCTTTCGGTGTATAATTATCTAAAAGAAACGTCGGAGGTGTCTCAATGAAAGGTCTTAAAACCGTTTATATATGCTCTGAATGTCAATATGAAAGTCCAAAATGGCTTGGAAAATGCCCGAAATGTAACGCGTGGAACAGCTTTGTCGAGGATGTTGAGCAGGTATCCCCTACCTCGTCGGCTCCCAAGCGCACCTCTGTGATACACTCAGGTGAGAGCCATGCAGAACCTTTCTCGGAGCTTGAAGCACCCACGTACATAAGAAGCTCAACAGGGTTATCCGAGCTTGACAGAGTGCTCGGCGGCGGTCTTGTTGCCGGCTCTGCCGTGCTTATCTCGGGTGAGCCGGGAATAGGTAAATCCACCCTTCTCTTGCAGATATGCGATACCCTGGGACGCGACCGAAAGGTGCTGTATGTTTCGGGAGAGGAATCGAGCGGACAGATAAAGCTCAGAGCAGAGCGTCTTTCAGTAAGCGGAAACAACCTATATATACTCACGGAGACTAACATTGAAAGCATTCTCAACGAAGCTAAAAAAATAAAACCTGACGTTATCATCGCCGATTCGGTGCAGACAATGTACTCGGATATCATCTCATCCTCCCCCGGAAGCGTTTCAAACGTAAAGGAGGTAGCACTTGCCTTTATCGGCAAGGCTAAAACCGAAGGCATTTCGGTAATACTCGTCGGACACGTCAACAAAGAAGGCGGAATTGCAGGTCCAAAGGTTCTTGAGCATATGGTCGACGCGGTACTTAATTTTGAGGGCGATAAACGTCAGAGCTACAGAATAATCCGCGCGCAAAAGAACCGTTTCGGATCGACCAATGAGATCGGAGTTTTTGAGATGACCGATAAAGGTCTTCGGCAGGTCGCAAATCCCTCTGAAATGCTTCTTTCCGATCGCCCCACGGATATTTCGGGCAACTGTGCGGTGTGCACTATGGAGGGCTCGCGCCCCATCGTAGCCGAAATTCAGGCACTCGTTACTCAAACCGTATTCCCTGCTCCGCGCCGAACCTCTAACGGAATCGACTATAATCGCACCTGCCTCATACTTGCCGTTCTTGAAAAACGTCTTGGACTTAAATTTTCGGGAAGCGATGTTTATCTCAACGTAATAGGCGGACTTGAAATAGACGAGCCCGCATCGGACCTCGGCATAGCAATAACGCTCATCTCATCGCTGACCGATAAAAAAGTTCCCGATTCGCTTATCGCCATCGGTGAGATCGGTCTTGCCGGCGAAATACGCGGTGTATCAAATACAGAACAGCGTGTCAAAGAGGCGGCACGCCTCGGATTTACCGATGCACTGCTACCTCTGCATAACGCTCAGAATTGCCCGAGCGTTCCCGGGATCACTCTGCATCCGGTAAAAAACATTTACGATATACTTAAATTTTTGAAAAACGAGGATAAGAGAAGCATATGAACGACAACGGTATCTTGCCTTGCATGGATATTCAGGCGGACAAGCGAAAAAATGAAATACGAAATACGCGAGACGGACTCTTTATTCGCGGAAACACCTATTACGTAAGCAATCAAGGAAACGATGAAAACGACGGTCGCTCACCGAATACTCCCTGGAAAAGCTTAAAAAAGGTATCCGAGCATAGGTTCTCTCCGGGCGACGGCGTACTGTTTTGCCGCGGAGATATCTTCAGAGGAAACGTCAGAACGCAGTCCGACGTAAGCTACGGTGCCTATGGAACGGGAGCAAAGCCGAGATTTTACGGCTGGGACAAGAATCTTGCCGATCCGCATCTTTGGACCGAGATCGATCCCGACAGGCATATCTGGAAATACGGTGAAAAAATACTTGACGTCGGCACGCTCGTTTTCGGCAGGGACGAGCTTTGCTCGCGCAAGCTGATACCTTCATACATAGACGGAAAGTTCGTCTGCAGAGATGACGAGCACCACGCATTTGATATGCGTGAAGAAATGACCGAGAATTTGGACTTGTATTGGCATTTTGACGAAAAACTGACGATAAGCCCATCAAGGGGACTCTGCTTTCCCGTTCCAGCTGTAGAGGAAGACAGCTTCGGAGAACTTTTTCTGCGCTCTGACGAAGGCAATCCCGCCCTTGTGTACGGCTCAATCGAAGCTCTCACAAAGCGCCCCGCCTTCAGAGTCGGAAGCGACAGAAACGTGGTAATAGATAATTTATGTATAAAATACGTGGGTCACCATGCGATAAGCGCGGGCGGACATGTTGTCGGTCTTCATGTGACAAATTGCGAGATCGGATGGATAGGAGGTACTATACAGCATTATCTCGGAACCGACCCCAACTTTCCCGAGGGCGGCAGAGGAAGCGTAACGCGCTTTGGAAACGCCATAGAGATATACGGTGGGTGCGAGGACTATCTCGTTCAAAACTGCTATATATATCAAGTATACGATACCGGAGTTACACATCAAATAACAACTAACGGCAAAAAGCACGTGCTTTCTGAAATAAGATATCTTGACAACCTGATCGAAGATTGCGTGTACGCCATTGAATATTTTCTCGATATGACCGAAGGTGACACGGAAAGCCTCATGAGCGACGTCGTAATGCAGGGCAATATACTCCGCAGGTCGGGATACGGATGGGGACAGCAACGACATAACGTAAACACTCCCGCGCTCATTAAAGGCTGGAGCTATATCAACAAAGCAAAGGATTTTCATATAAAGAACAACGTATTCGACCGCTCTGCATACAGAATGATACATCTCGTCGCATATGATGAAGACAGCTGCCCCGAAATGAGCGATAACACATACATTCAAAATGATGGCGGAATGCTCGGTCAGTACGGAGCCAACAGAAATAGCGAGCCGCCGCTTTTAATGTTTGACAAAAACATCGAAAATACCGTTAAAGATCTATTAGGAGACAAAGGCGCAAAAATATATACCGTAAACTGATCCTGCTCATCGGATGATCGCAATTTATATATAACAAAGCCCCTATTTTGAACGCATTTTCTAAGGAAGAAAGGGACTCAATCAAATTTGAAAAATTGATTTTCGCCCTATACAAAGCAACAAAAAACCAAGATCAATCATTTGATTTGACCTTGGTTTTTTGTTATGACTGCACATAGCGCTCACAACTTGTTAATGCTATGAAGCAGCCCATTTGGCACCACCCGATGTTTTCAAGTCTCGCCTTGAAAACATCGGGTGGCATAATTTTAATATAGTATGATTAATCAGTCCTTCTTCTTAAGAACGACAGTTGCACCGAGTCCGAGAGTTGCTACCA
>CAYQEY010000054.1:0-13220 GCA_964416635.1 uncultured Lachnospiraceae bacterium
CTACGGTGTACCCACCGGTGGTGCCACTTGGGGCGCAGGTATCCTCGCATACTTCGATTCCGTAGGAACGCTCACTCTTACCAACGTTGTAAACAACGCTGATAATATGGTAAGCGGTGCTTGGAACCGTATCGGCGGAGGACTTGTAGGTTCAATCAAGAACGCAGCCGGCGCAACCATTAAGTTCACCGACTGTGTAAACAACGGTAACATTCCCAACGCAAACAATGCGGGCGGTTTCCTCGGAGGAAATGAGAACCGTCCGAAGGCAAAACTCATTTCGTTTATCCGTTGTACAAACAACGGTGATCTCACATCCTCTGGTAACATCTCCGGCTTCCTCGGACAGGGCGGCGCTACTGAGGTTTACTTCGAGGATTGTGTAAACAACGGTAATATTTCCTCTATTAAGGGCGACACCAACTGCCCCGGCGGTTTCATTCCGTGGGCAGGATATGATTCGGCTACATTCGTTCGTTGCGTTAACAACGGAGATATCACCACGAACTTCCACAGCAGTCAGGAGAATAAGACAGCTGCAGGTTTTGCAAGCAGCTCCAACGGAGTAACATACTTTACCGACTGTGTAAACACCGGTAAGATAACCTCCGCACAGGGTGACGTTGCAGGTTTCGTTACAGGCAACAACACAACACTCACACGCTGCTACAACATCGGTCAGTTGAACCCCGGTGTATATAACGGAACACCCAGAAAAGCTTCTGATCTTGCAGTTACTTCGGGTACTGTTAAATTGGTAGATTCCATCGATACAGGTCTCCATGCAGACCTTATCGAGAGAGTTAAAGAGCTTTCTCCTTATAACGAAACAGTAAACAAGACCGCTTGGCTTGCAGCGGCAGCTGCTATAAATGCCGCAAGAGTCGTTTACGATGATGCGGAAGCAACCGATGAGGCTAAGGCAGCGGCTCTTGCAGCTATAGACAAGGCCGTAGACAACATGTATACATGGGTCAATGTCAGACCTGACGCAGTTGCACTCGGCGGCTCGATCATCGTTTCTGCTTCAAGCAAAAACGAGAACGGCACCGACTGGATAGGTCTCGTTAAGGACGGAGAAAGAGATGCAACCATCTGGATCTACGTCAATGAAATTCCCGAGAACTTCAACATTCTCGCAAAGGATCCCATAGAAGGTAAGACTCTCACAGAGGGCGACTACACTCTCTTCCTCATTCCCGACGACGCAACAGTCGCACAGGTACTTGACGGTGAAGTAGAGTCTCTTTATGCGATCGATATCGTTATCTCCGGTAAGGCTATCAACACAGCCGAAGAGTTCCTTGCTATGGAAGAGACCGGCGATTACGTTCTCGGTTCTGACATCACTCTTCCCGAAGATTACGCAGGTAAGGTATTCAAGGGCACGCTTGAAGGTCACGGACACACGATCACCCTGACCGGTACGACAGGTCTCTTCTCGACTCTTGACGGCGCAACCGTTAAGAACCTTACACTTACAGCAGGAAGAACCACGACGTTTGGTCTTGCTGATACTTCCGCAAACAGCGTAACCATCGATAACGTAACCGTGGATATTATTCAGATATCCGGTTCCAGCGAAGGCACTGCAGCCTTCGTAGGAAAAGCAACCGGTACGCTCACGATCACAGATTCTCGTAACAAGTCCAAAGTGTACCATACCGGCGGTGGTAATACCGGTGCCGGCGGATTCGTAGGTAAGTTGGAAGGAACGCTCAATGTTACCGGATGTGTAAATGATGGCACTATCCAAGACCTTGCCGGATGGACCAACGGTTACTCCGGATTTGTAGGTACTGTGCTCGGTACTTCGAAACTTTATTTTGTAGACTGCGTAAACAACTGTGACGTTATTGCTGATAACACCAATGCCGGCGGATTTGTCGGACAGACAAGAAGCGGTCAGGCTGCAATAATGTCGTTTATCAGATGTACAAATAACGGTAAGATTTCCGCTACCGGATATTCTTCAGGATTTGTAGCACAGGTAAGTTCGCTTGAGTATTACTTCGAGGATTGTACGAATACCGCTGACGTAACTTCCACAAATGGCTATACAGCATCTGGTTTTGTTGCTACTGCTGGAAACCCGGAAAGAGTTACCTTTAGCGGATGCACAAACAGCGGAAATATGACGACCAAGGCTACAGCTGTAGGATTTATTTCCGGAATTGGAACGAACTGCGCAACGACGATTAAATTCAGCAATTGCGTGAATGAGGGTACTATGCATTCAACCAATTCCCACGCAGCTGGATTCCTTGCTAACTGCTATAATTGCAATACAACTTTCTACAACTGTGAAAACAAGGGTAATGTAACTGCCGACAACGGAAACGCTGCAGGCTTTACGGGAGATACTTGGGGTAGCATACTGTATTTCCTCTCCAATGAAGAAGGCGGAAACACCAACAGCGGAAACATTACCTCTCTCACCGGCAATGCTGCGGGCTTCTATAACGCAGGATGCTGGGAAGTTAAGAGCATGGGCTCTGTTAATACAGGTAACGTAGTTGCCAAGAACACCGCGGTCGGTATCGGCTTTGGCGGTAACGGTCCTCGTTGGTTCGTTAACTGTGAGAACAACGGTAACGTAACCTCCCAGACCGCAAGCGCTGCAGGTATCTTCACTGAGAATAACATCGATTGCCAGACTTATGAGGTTACCGAATGCGTAAACAACGGAAAGATCACAGCTCCCGGTAACGCAGCAGGTATAGCTGTAAACCTTGAGGCAAATGACGCAGGAAAAGGACAGTTCATCGTTACATTTACCGATTGTGTAAACAACGGTGACATCGTTTCTACTTCTGCTGACGGTTCCGCAAGCGCAGCCGGAATCGTTGCAAACTATGCAGGACTTGTAATCGCAACCTTTAACGGATGCGAGAACAGCGGTACTGTAGCTAACGAGAACGGCGATTCCTTCGGTATCGCAGGTGCCGGCGGCGATAGCAATACGCAGACATTCTCGAATTGCGCTAACTACGGATTTATCACTGCAGGCGGAAACGGCTACCAGATAGTTGCCGGCTCCGCAAACCAGACGATCAGCGGCAGTGTTAATGAAGGCTTCATCGAAGGATCCGAGCCCATTGAGATATGGACAGCTGAAGACTTCATGAACATGGATATCAGATTTGATTATATCCTTATGGATGACATCGTTCTTCCCGAGGATTATCAGGCGATCAACTTTGGTAGCCCGTATGCAGTCGTCAACTTTAACGGTAACGGTAAGACCATCTACATGAAGGGTCTTACATGCGGTCTCTTTGATACCCTTTACAATGCAAATATCTACGATCTCAATCTCGTAGGTTATGTAACCTTTACGTCCGGTAACGGTGCCCTCGCAAGAGAGGTCAACGATACTTGCACAAGCCTCACGGTATCCAATGTCGTTATCGACGTTGATATAACCGCTTCTGGTCGTGCGGCAGGATTTATCGAGTGGAACAGAGATGCAGATGTAAATAAGACCATAACATTTAACGGCTGTGTATATCTCGGTAATATTGATGCCAGAGGCGACCGCGTCGGCGGATTCGTTGCAGAGTGGTACGTAAAGAAGGGAACTGTAACCTTCAATAACTGCCGGGTCGGTGCTGTCGGTCTCGATACTCATATCAACGGTATGGGCAGAGTTGCGGGATTTGCAGGTAAGTTCCGCGGAAGCGCAACCTTGAACGCAGACTTGCAGGTCGTTTACGACGGCTGTGCTAACTTTGCAGATGTAACCGCCATAGACGGAACAGGCGCTGAGGGCTGTGTAGGCGGATTCGGCGGACGTTACGTCAACTGTGTGGCTACGATCAATGGTTCTGTAAACTACGGTGATATCGTTACCAACCGTTCTTGCGGTTGGATCCAGGGTGTGGGCGGATTTATAGGCGAGCTTAACAGAAATGCTAACCTCACTATTCTCAGCTCCGCTAACTACGGTGACGTTTACGCAAAGACCTCTGTTGCAGGCGGTCTCGTAGGCGCAATGACCCACAGCTGCGAACTCTACATCGGTTCTGTTGTAGAAGATGAAGAGGGCGAGGTAGTCGGATATGAGAACGGTGCTGCTAACTACGGTAAGGTTTCCAACGGATCCGGTTGGAACTATGCGGCAGGCGGTATACTCGGATGTGCAGATTATAACGGCGACGGTTTCTCACATACCAATCTCCACGTAGTTAAGATCTATAATACTGTTAACTACGGTGAGGTAACCTCTACCGGAGCTAACATCGGTGGTTTCATCGGTTACACTAATAGCATCGATCTTATTGATATTGCCGATTCCAGAAACCACGGTGATATCATCAACGTAGGCGGCAACAATACCGCAGGCTTTATCGGTCAGGGCGCTGCAAAGACCACAAAGATTATCAATTGTGCAAACTACGGTAACGTAACTACAAATACCGGTTGGGTTGCAGGATTCTGCGCTATATTCTGGGGTCAGGCTCCCGAAAATCTCGTTATTGACGGTTGTGCTAACTTCGGTAACATATCCGGCAACGGCGATACCGCTGCAGGTATTATCGCGAGAACCGTAGGAACGACGACCATCACGAACAATATAAACTACGGTGTGATTTCCTCCGCAAAGGGTAACGCTTCCGGTATAGTTAACAATGCCAACAACGGTGCTACCGTCAGCGGCAACGTAAACGCAGGTATCATCGCTTATGCAGACGGCGCTCAGATCTGCAGCGCTAAGGAAGACGATGCTGTAGTTGATGACACCAACATTGAGGCAGGTGTGGTTCTTACCGATCCTGATCTCATCGCAGCCGCTAAGGCTCTCGACGCTTCTTGGTCGTATGAGTACGAAAACTGGATCGGCACGAATGATGTTACAAATACAACGACCAATGTTGATCTCGCAACTCTTAACTGCATCGCAAAGGATGAAGAAGGCAACATAGTTTACGATTACGTTGATCTCTACACATCCGGCGAAGGCAATCCTCTTGATGCTTCCGTCAAGAATGCAGACGCAACATCCGTTCCCGCAAGAGCTTACTACTCTGCTCTTAAGGGTGCGGTCATCACAAACACCACTGACTACAAGCTTACACTCTCGGCTAAGTCCGATGCAGGCGTCGTTTCCGTGATCATAGCAGTAGATCCCAACGGTAACTGCGTCAAGTTTGAAGACACGGTTGAGGCAGGTACATACGCAATCTACGAGGTATCTTACGAAGGTCGTACAGTAGAAGTTGTAAGAGTCGTAACTGACGAGGAAGTAGTAGACGTATTCGAAACCACTGTAGCCGGCGGTTCTTCCGTGGCGATCGGTGTATACAACTACGGCGTATTCGACTCTGCCGAACTTCTTGAAGAAGAGGAAACTTCTACCCTCATCAAGCATACGACATCAGTTAAGGACGTTACTCTTGTTGAAGAGACTGTCTCCGGCGGTATAGTCGGCGCATTCGCAGAGGCTCAGGCTGTAATTGACGCTATGGCTAATGCCGAGGCTGATGTAGCAGAGCTTACAGATATCCTTGATGCAGCTAAGGCTAACACCCTTGATAAGATCGCTGCAGAAGAAGCTGCGGCAGCTGAGCATGAGGAAGCTATTGACGCTTACAAGCAGGCAGCTATGGGTGATGTAAGAGATGAAGAACTCGAAGCTCTTCTTGCAGTAGTTCAGGAAAAGCTCACAGCACTTAACGCAGCACACAGAGAAGTAGTTCTCGCACAGAGAGCAGAAGCTTACGCTCAGGCTGAATACGACAGCGCAGTTGTACTCAGAGATGATCTCGCCGAGACATACGATGATGATCTCGCAGACGCTAAGGAAACAGTTACCGAGGTAATTGACAGTTCTATGAGCTACGCCGGAGTATACAGAGCTATCCTTGAGGCTATGAGCAAGGGCGTAACCTTCCCCATCAACCAGCGTGCGGCATTCGGTGAAGCTGTAAACAGAGCTATGGATGCAGAAACTCAGGCGGAGCTTGACGAGGCAGTTGCAGAGCTTAATGCTATACTGAACGGTATTGATCTCAACAAGCTCATTTACCAGATCGAAAGAGCAAATGCTCTTGATCCCGACAACTTCACACCTTATTCTTGGATAGTTGTTGAAAAGGTTCTTGAGAAGATCTATGCAACCGATGGCAATTTCGAAACCCAGGATGAGGTAGACGCTCTCGCAACTGAGCTTGAAGCAGCTATCGACGCTCTCCGCGACGATTCCTTGCTCTATGTTGATACAATGGCTTACATCGAACAGATCAAGGCAACCTACCCTGAATCCGATGCGGACAATTACTCTGTTCCTTCTTGGAATAAGCTTGTAGACGCTATCGAGAATCTCGAGGCTAAGGCTGACGATCTTTACAACCTCATGTATCCTGTTGATCCCGAATCCGCACTTACAGGTGCAGAATTTGAGAACGCATTCGATATAGTAGAGGATACGATCGTAGAAGCATTCATTGAGCTTAATGATGTGATCGACAACTCTCTCGTTTACATTAAGGATCTTAAGGATGCTATAGCCGGTGCTGAGGAACTTGTTGAGAACAGCGCAGACTATTCAGACATCACTATTGTCTATGTAGTAATTGCACTTCCTCAGGCAAAGTCGATCCTCAACACAGTATGTGACGAGGATATGACAAGACCTGCTGCAGAGGCTCTCATTGCAAACGCACTTGAACTTCTCACAGAAGTCAGCGATGCACTTGTCGACGTATCCGAGCTTAAGGCTCTCATCAGCACAGAGGTTGCTGAAAAGGTTGAAGCTGATTACACTGCTGAATCTTGGAACGCATTCTCCGTTGCAGTTGCAGAGGCTAAGCTTACGGCAGTCAGCGCTAAGACCGATGATGAAGTAACAGCAGCTATTGAAGCTCTTACAGCAGCAATGGCAGCTCTCGAAGAGAAGGTTGTTATTGAATCCGAAAGCCTTGAGGCTCTCATCGCAGAGGTTAAGGGACTTAACGAAGCTGATTACACCAAGGCATCCTGGGCAGATGTTAAGAATGCTCTCGTAGTTGCTGAGGTTGCTCTCCTCCTCGACGATCAGACTAAGATCGACGAAGCTAAGGCAGCTCTCGCAGCAGCTAAGGCAGCTCTCGTAGTACTCGACACCGAGTCTCTTGAAGCACTCATCGCTGAGGTTGAAGCTCTTGATTCCACTGCATACACTCCTGAGACATGGTTCGTACTTGTAACAGCTCTCCAGGGCGCTAAGAGTGCTCTTAAGGCTGACGCTCAGGCTGAAGTTGATGCAGCTAAGGATACTCTTGAAGCAGCAAAGGCAGCTCTTATGCCTAAGGCAGCAGTTGATACAACAGCTCTCGAAGCTCTCATCGCAGAGATCGAAGCTCTTAAGGCAGACGATTACACAGCTGAATCTTGGGCAAATGTCAAGATCGCTCTCGAGGCAGCTAAGGCAGCTCTCACCGCTACAGAGCAGACTAATGTAGACGTAGCTAAGGCAACACTTGATGCTGCTAAGGCAAGTCTCAAGAAGCCTGCAGTTGAGGAGCCCGCAGAAACTCCTACAGAGCCGCTGATTACAGAGCCTGTTGAAAAGAAGGGATGCGGATCCGCTATCGGAGCTACTGTAGTAGTAATGACCGCGGTTCTCGGACTCGGCGCAACCGTTGTTCTTAAGAAAAAGGAAGACTGATTTAAACCTTAAATAAGTCAACTTATAAACGATCCCCCCGGCGAATTTTCGCCGGGGGGCTTGCTTTTGGCTTAGTTTGTGCATTTCTTCTCCGAAAGATAGTAGGGAAAACCCTGACGAAAATCAACTAACATACCCGGTGATGAAGAAAAAGTCTCAAAACAGGCGTGATTTGTGGAAAATAAACAAAAAACACATTGAAAATTTTAAGTATCAAGCATTTCAAAAAAAGCAAATTTACTTTACAATATCTGAAAATTGTGATATAATAGTATTGTATAGAGTAAAGAACTCTAAAAAAACATGTAAGGAGAAGAATTATGAAAAAGATAATTTCCGCTTTAATTCTTGCAGCAATGCTCTGTGCAACGCTTCTTGCGGTAGTTCCCGCTTACGCCGAAGGTGTTGACACGTCTGCTCTTGATTCGCTTCTTAACTCGCTGACGACTCTGAAGGAAGATGACTATACCGTTGAATCCTGGACTGCACTTACTGAGGCGAAAGCGGCTGCTGAAGCAGCTAAGGGCGCGCAGACCCCCACTCAGGAAGAAATAGATGCGGCAAAGGTAGCTCTTGAAACAGCAAAGAGCAATCTTAAAAAGGTCACACTTGATGATCTCAAAGAAAAGATCGATACCGGTAAAGAATTGGAAAACAAAGGTTTTTCTGAGGAAACATGGAAAACTCTCCAAAACGAGTTGGCTAAATCAGAAAGATTTTATGAAGGAAAGGTGGGTAAGCCTCTTTCAAAGTCCGATGAGGCTTTGCTCAAGGAAAACTACAAAAAGCTTGTGGCCGCTCTTGCCGATATGAAGTACGATACTTCCGCACTTCAGACTCTCGTAAACAAGGCAAAAGCCCTTTACGATGCTAATACTTTTGCAGAAAAGCTCAATTACGGAAGCGACTACACGAAGGAATCCTACGATGTATTCTGTGCCGCATATGAGACTGCAAAGGTAAACATAGTTTCCAACGATTACGACCTCATCAACGCGTCTGTAGCAGAGCTCGAAGCGGCTATTGGCGGACTTGTAGCTCTGAGTGTTCCTCAGGATGTAGTTGACAAGCTCGCTGACCTTCTTGAGCTTGCAGATCTTCTTATTCCCGAAGATTGGCCCGACGCCGCGTGGGGAATGGTAGATATGAAGGTAAAGCAGGCTCAGAAGGCTCCAAACGACCCCAAGGTATCTACATACTTAAAAGCAATGACAGAGCTTGAGACAGCTCTTAAAAATCTTACAAACGACGACAAGAAGGATAAGGAAACACTCCCCAAGCCTCCTGTAGTTGATACATCTTATCTTGATGCGCTCATCAAGTGGTGTGACGATAATCTTGTTGAAAGCGCATATACGCCTGAGTCCTGGAAAATCCTCTCCGAAGCTTACGTCAGCGCTAAGGCTGTTTCGGAGAACCCCAGAAAGGCTGAGTACGTAAGGGCTGCTTGGGAAAAGCTCAACAACTCGAGAGAAAAGCTCGTAGCCGTTGATCCGGCAACCATCGCAACCGAAAATACTCCAACCGATGACGGTGCATCTTCCGGCGACGGCGGATGCGGTGGATTTATCGGCTCTACGATAGTCGTTATCACCGCAGTTATGGGACTCGGTGCAACCGCTGTTCTCAAAAAGAAAGAAAACTGATTTAAACATATTTTGAAGTTATCCCGTCGGCATATCCGACGGGATAACTTTTTCTGAAAATAAACATAAAAAATCTTTACAAGCAACCTATCTTGTGGTATAATATTTAAGTAATTTAGGTTCTGAATGCAGGTTGCATTTAGAGATTTCGAAGAAATTCAGGAGGGTTTTATTATGAGCCGTATGATCGGTACTGTATCGCGTGGCGTCCGCGCACCCATTATCAGAAGCGGGGACGATCTTGCAAAGATCGTAACCGAATCTGTTCTCACCGCTTCGAAAGAAGAGGGATATGAAATCAGAGATCGCGACATTATCGCTATGACCGAAGCCATCGTTGCGCGCGCGCAGGGAAACTATGCGTCTGTTGACGATATTGCAGCCGACGTGAAGAGCAAGCTTGGCGGAGAGACGGTGGGAGTTATTTTCCCCATACTCAGCCGCAATCGCTTTGCCATATGCCTGCGAGGAATCGCAAAGGGAGCAAGAAAGATAGTTCTTATGCTTTCCTATCCCTCGGATGAGGTCGGAAATCACCTCATCAGCCTTGACGCAATTGACGAAAAAGGAGTAAATCCCTACAGCGACGTTCTCGATCTTGCAAAGTACCGCGAGCTTTTCGGCTATGAAAAGCATCCTTTTACCGGTATAGACTACGTCGAGTACTATGAGCAGCTTATTCGCGAGAGCGGTGCAGAGGTCGAGATCGTCTTTGCTAACGACGCACGGGCTATTCTCAAATATACAAAGAACGTAATAAACTGCGATATCCATACCCGCGCACGTACAAAGCGTATTCTCAAGGCGGCAGGCGCTGAGAGAGTTTACGGACTTGACGAGATATTGAACGCGCCTGTAAACGGCAGCGGTTACAATGAGAACTACGGTCTGCTCGGCTCAAACAAGGCAACCGAAGATCAGGTAAAGCTCTTCCCGAGAGACTGTCAGGGACTCGTTGAGGATATTCAGTCGAGGATTCTTGCAATTACGGGCAAGCGCGTCGAGGTAATGGTTTACGGAGACGGTGCATTTAAGGATCCGGTCGGAAAGATCTGGGAGCTTGCAGACCCGGTCGTATCGCCCGCATACACCTCAGGTCTTGAGGGAACGCCCAACGAGCTTAAGCTTAAGTATCTTGCGGATAATGACTTCGCTGACCTTTCGGGCGAGGAGCTTAAGGCGGCGATTAAGACATCCATTCAGAAGAAGGACGATAATCTTGTGGGAAATATGGCATCCGAGGGTACTACTCCCCGCCGTCTTACCGACCTTATCGGCTCGCTGTGCGACCTTACTTCGGGCTCCGGAGACAAGGGTACTCCCATAGTTTATATTCAGGGATATTTCGATAATTATACCACAGAATAATTTTACCATTATTTAGGTAGCTTTCTCGGTCAGCACGTTGCTACCGAGAAAGCTTTATTTTTATTCGTATTTAAACGCATGACAGGAAGAACAATGAAAAATGAGAAAATAAAAATACTTGCCATCGGGAACAGCGGCATATCAGAGACTTACGGAAGCAGGCGGAAGATTTTTCCGAAAGAAAACCGCAAAAACTCATAATATGCCGGCTAAATCAACATCCGCCATAAAGACAGCGGCGTATGAGAAGGTCAAGTGGAAGAGAGAGGTGTTCCATTTAGTATCTCTTCCCCAGCCCTCAAAGGTCGTGGTTGCGCCCTCACGAAGCATTCGCTTCCATGCCCATTCATCTGCAAGTGCCTCTTTTACAAGATCGTATCTGCCGTTTTTGACAAGTCCCATAAGCGCAGGGAAGGTGCAGAACAACGAAAGAGAGCTGATCTTGTTTGTGCAAAGCATGCCTATAATATTTTCCCTCGCCTCGGCGTCCGGCAGAAGGTCAAACGCAAAGGGGAAAACGTTTCCCACAAGGCTTATGTGATCCGTATTCTCTCCGTCGGTGAAAAGATGCTTTTCTTCATCGTAAAAGGCATCAAAGAAGGCTTTTTTCAGGACGCTTTCATCCCGATATTCTTGCTTTCCGAGCACTTTTGCCATTCTGTTGGCAACCTTTACCGCCTCAATGTAATAGGCATTTATCGATACATGGGCATCTGTGCAGACTCTGCCCTCGGACACATCTACGTCATAGCCGTGCATGAAATTCTTCGGCCACTCGACGACGCACCATTTGTCTATATTGCGAAGAAGGCCGTCTTTTTCGTAATCGCGTCTATACGATTCGAGAAGATTTATGACCTTGGGATAATTTTTCGCGAGGTATGCTTTGTCGCCCATCAGGTTATAATGCCACATAATAAGGTAGATAAGCATAAGCGGATATTCGGCGATCTCCTGCATAAATGAGCAGTTAAGACAGGTCACAAGGCTGTCTGTTATAAAACTGCTTGCAAAGGCATCATCGATCAGCTTTCGCACGATGCTGTCGTCCCCGGTGAGGAGCATATGAGTCAGCGCGGTATAGCATCCGTCGCCCACGTAGAAGCCCTTTTCACGATCCATGCAATCCTGTATGACCTCTTGAACTCCGTACTTCTGCGTATGAACGCACAGATCCCAGATCCGGCTCAGGTCGGAATACTCGGGCTTAAGCTTTGCCGCAAGCTCAAAAGGATAATGTCTTGCAACAAGGTGAATATCAAAAATTTCGCACGTCCCGGGCAGGATAAGCTCCGCATAGCGGAAGGATTTATAGTCGAACCAGTCGAGGGTGCTGATCGCGTCCGACAAGATCCATTCTTCCTCATATCTGCAATTGCATCGCATATTGAATCTTACGCTTCCGTCGGGGTTCAGCTCTTGCCCGGCACGGACGGTAATTCTGTCGTCGGAGGATCCTTTGGCACAAACGGAAAGGTAGCCCACGTATGTGGAGCCGAAATCGATGATCATACCCGTGTCGGTGATCCGCACGTTTGTCGGAAGTATTTTCTCAAAGGTCAGCATTGCGCTTTTCTGTCGTGTCAGGGTATAGTCGTTGATACTGCGAATTTTTGCATTTTTCCATGCGGAGTCATCAAAGTCGGGCTTTTCAAAACCGACTGTGCAACCTCCGGAATCGTACTCTTCAATAAATTGAGTGTCGTAGCCCACAACGCCGATCTCACGGTAAGCCGAGTGAGGTGCGGTCTTGAAGCTTTCGTCGCTTGCAAGTAGAGTTTTTTCGTCGACGGTGAGATCGAGAATAAGACCGTGGCGGTTATCTCCGCTCTGCCATACGCGGTTGATCAGCCCCTGATAAAGGGTGTGTACCGCAATGACGTTTTCGCCTGACTTTAAATATTTTTCAACCTCGACTACGTTGTAATTATAGCGGAAATGATATGACGGCGCAGGCCCCTGCGCCACAAATTCTCCGTTTATGTAGAGCTTGTAGTAATCGTCCGCGGAGATATATATTTTTGCGTTTTCAACGCTGTCGATAACAAATTTCTTTCTGAACAAAACGTGTCGGTTCCTATGCTCATCACAAGGTAGATCGATCGGCTCAAGCTGTCTGTGAAATACGTTTCTCGGCGCGAGTTTGAAAAATTCGTCGTCGGTTATCCATTTGCCCGAAAATTCGTGTTCTTCCATCTTCTTCTCCCATCGTTTGAGTTATGCTTTGCGCTTAAGGTGAATATATCATATGAATAATATTTTGTCAAGACTGATTTAAAAAAACATCCGAACGTGTCCTCTGCTTTTGTTTTTGCGGAGATAGATTTGAACTCGAGCGACGGTCACCGGCAAGAGCATCCCGCCCGACGCGTTAACGGATGGAGAAGAGAACTGCGGAGGCGGGTTAGGAGTCAAAACATACGTTATAATCAGCAAAAAAAGCCTCCTCCTGTAGAAAATGGGAGCCTCGCCTCGTCCCCCCGTGTCATCCTGAGCGGAGGGCGCAGCCCGAAGTCGAACGCGGAGCGCGACACGCAGTGTCGGGATCTACGGTGGAG
>CAYQEY010000055.1:0-13153 GCA_964416635.1 uncultured Lachnospiraceae bacterium
CTATAGCGGCAGTTGTCTGAGAACCCGTAGCATTGGGGTTGTTCAGGAGTGCCTTGGCGGCGTCAAGAGCTGCGGTGAATTCTGCCCAGGACTTTGTAACGTATTCTTCCTCAACATAATTCGAGTGAGTGTCGATCGCAGTCTGAAGTGCTTCAAGGTCGGGTTTGAGTTCAAGTCCGTCAATTGCAGCCTGAAGAACTGCCAAAGCATTTTCAACCACGCTCTGTCTGTCAGCCTCAAGTGCTTCCCTTGCGCCATCGATAGCGTCTACCAAAGCGCTCCAAGTGAGAGGAGTATAAGCATCCTCGTCGGTAATCTTTTCTGCATCTTCAATAAGAGCTTCGAGTGCAGTGGTGTCTATCTCGGCAAATACGAGTCCGTCAATAGCCTCTTCAAGAGATTCAACGATGACTGCAAGCTCGGTTTCATTGGGTAGTTCGAATACTGCTGCGTAAGCTGTTGCATATGCCGTTGCAAAATCGTCCCAACCCTCGGCGTAGTCGCCCTCTACAGCATCGGAAAATTGGTCAAGAAGTAAAAGAAGAGTTGTGGGATTACCGGGAACATTTGCCATGATCTCGGCAATTCTTTCATCAACCGTTGCTTGAGTAGCCGCGGTTGCATAGCTGTCCGTACCTGTGCCGAGGAATATGTTGCCTTCTGCGGTTACTGTGCACTTATCGTTGCGAGCTATATAAACCTTATTGCCCGTAAGCGTGCCTGCCGCTACACAGTTCTTAATCGTGGTATCGTCCATATCGGAATAAGAGAAGATATCTGCTGTCGTGTATGAGCCTTCAGCACTGATCTTACCGATGTTAAGACAATTCTCAATAAGAGTGGGGTTCGGAACAGTTGTTCCGTCTGAGAATATATTGCCTCCGTCGGTCTTCTTATTGACCGTCGTGATGATACCGGAAGCATCGGATGTTTTAGAACCGTTATCCACAGAGGAAAGAGTTATATCGCCTGTGTTTACACAATTCTTTATTGTAAGTCCGCTGAATCCGTAAGTACCTGTATGCGCTACTATACCCGCAACAGAGTTAACACCGGTAACATTTCCGTAGTTTACGCAGTTTTCGAATGTAAGCTGACATTCCTTAACATTGAACTGTGCGGGAACAGCGATCATACCTGCGGCGACAGTCCTGTGGGCTAAAACCTCACCTGCGTTCACACAGTTTCTGAGTACTATGTTAGCTGCGTGAGTACCTGCCCAAGCGAAACCGTAGGTCATGTTAGTGCCTATCATACCACCGGGTGATGCCCAACCCGAGTTCCATGTTTCGATCTTACCTGTGTTTATGCATCCCTCCAGAATAAGGCTTGCGGGAGCATATGCTCTGCCTATCATACCGCCGCATCCGGTTACGCGTCCGCCGACACTTTCGGTTGTGGCAGCGAGGTTTTTATCCGTATATGCAACGTATGTCTCGGGAGTATGAATGTATCCGGTGTTAATGCAGTTAAGGAACTTGAAAGTACTTTTGGGTGCATGGGTACCAAGGGCATTACCGATGATACCACCCGCGCCTACGTGAGCGTTACCGTTGTTTGATGGAACGCCGCATGTAACAACTTCACCGTTGTTCACGCACTCATCAAAAGTAACGTGCCATTCAGCAGCGTTATCCGTCTCACCGAGAATACCGCCGGCAGGCATACCGGGCTGAGTGGTATTTACATACGCATTATTAACCGAGCCCTCAAAGGAAACGGTTCCCGACAAAACTCTTCCTACCTGACCGCCTACTCCGTAGTTCAGCGCGGAATCGTCGTTGAAATCGTGGTTTCTGGTCTGGATGTCAATTGAACCTGAAGTGGTACATCCGATGATCGAAGTGTCGCCTGTAACATCACCAAAGATCAATCCGGCGCCGTTTTTGAAAATGTTTGCCTTATCGGTGGGAATCACTTTGACATTAGCGTCGACATTGACCTCAATGAAGGTTCCGTTTGCCTTGCAAGCAAGGATACCGAATGTGTTCAATCTGTTTGTTTCATATTCTGCCTTAATATTAAGGCTTGTTATGACAGCGCCCGAAACGGTATCGAATACGGTTTCTGCTCCGTCAAGCGTAATTGTCTTTCCGTTACCGTCAAGAGTACCCTTGAATTCGGTTGTGTACGTAGCGGAAAGAGTGATGTCCGATGCGAGATAGTACTCGCCGTCTGCCGTCATTGCCGCAAATTCTTCGGCTGTGCTGATTGCCGTGCCACTCTCCGCCGCTGTGGGAATAATGGCGAGAACAGACGCAAGCATAAGAGCCACGACAGTAAGAATGGAAATAATTCTTTTCATAATGTCCTCCTTGTGTTTTTTGGGCGCCGTTCTGCAGCGTCCAAATTATCAATTATATTATATCACACATTTTTCAAAAAGAAAAGGGCTGAAATCATTTTTTTCTTGCACGGCAAGTTAAAATTTTCAACCCCAATTTTATATATTTTGCACAATTCAGCGTAAAATATATAGTTTAAATCTGTAAATATAATGTATTATTACTCAAATGCCACGCATATTTACTCTTAGACCAGAAATCCGCCTATAGTGCCGACAGCACAGCAAAGTGCCAAAATTGCAAAAACGATAAGTGCTACGGTTATGCACAGTTTTATCGACGCCTTAAAAAGTCCGAGAATTCCAATGACGAACATCAGCACACCAAACGAGCAACCGAGTGCGCCCTCAATATTGAAAGCAAGCAGATTTTCGAACGCAAGTGCTGCAGAACCGGCTCCGATAAGTATAAAAACTATGCTTACGAGCAACTTTATAAAGCTTTTCTTTACTGACATCTCCGTTTCTCCTTATTTTATTATTTAGCCAATTGTAAAATTCCGCGCTTTCAAACAGGATCAGTTTTTCGTCGGCTTTACTGTCGAAAAAACACAGCCAAAACGAGCAAAGCGAGTCCAAATTGGAAAACGAAGTTTTACAATTGACTAATATTATTTATTATTGTCGGTCTATCAGAATTCTATCTTCTTTTCGATATAAGCCTTAAGCTCGGAAATCGGAATTCTTACCTGCTCCATAGTGTCTCTGTCGCGGACGGTTACGCAACCGTCGTTCTCGGAGTCAAAGTCATAGGTTATGCAAAGAGGTGTTCCGACCTCGTCCTGACGGCGGTATCTTTTACCGATAGAGCCTGCTTCGTCGTAGTCTACCGAGAAGTATTTAACGAGATCATCGTAGATCTTTTCAGCACCTTCGGAAAGCTTCTTCGAGAGAGGAAGGATTGCCGCTTTGAAGGGTGCGAGAGCGGGGTGCAGATGCATAACGACACGAACGTCATTCTTCTCTGCGTCGATGACCTCTTCGTCATAAGCGTCGCAAAGTACCGAAAGAACGGTTCTCTCAACACCAAGGCTGGGTTCGACAACGTAGGGAATGTAATGCTCGTTGGTCTCGGGATCGAAATAGGTAAGGTCTTTACCCGAGGTATTCTGATGCTGTGTGAGGTCGTAATCTGTACGGTCTGCAACGCCCCAAAGCTCACCCCAGCCAAACGGGAACAGAAACTCGAAGTCGGTCGTTGCCTTGGAGTAAAAGCAGAGCTCCTCGGGGTCGTGGTCGCGAAGTCTGATGTTCTCTTCCTTCAGACCAATCGCCAAAAGCCACTCGCGGCAGAAGCTTCTCCAGTAATTGAACCACTCAAGGTCGGTTCCGGGCTTGCAGAAGAACTCAAGCTCCATCTGCTCGAACTCGCGAACGCGGAAAATGAAGTTGCCGGGGGTAATTTCGTTACGGAAGGACTTACCTATCTGAGCTATACCGAATGGCAGCTTCTTACGTGTTGTCCTCTGAACGCTTACGAAGTTGGTAAAAATTCCCTGTGCTGTCTCAGGCCGCAGATAAACCGTGTTCTTTGCGTCCTCGGTTACTCCCTGGAAAGTCTTGAACATAAGATTGAACTGACGGATATCGGTGAAATCGTGCTTTCCGCAGGTGGGGCAAGGAATGTTGTGCTCCTCAACGAAGTCCTTCATCTCGGTCTGAGAAAAGGCGTCGATGGGCTTGGGAAGCTCTACGGAATTTTCTGCGCAGAAATCCTCAATAAGCTTATCGGCTCTGAAGCGCTCGTGGCACTCGCGGCAGTCCATAAGCGGGTCGGAAAAGCCTGCAAGATGTCCGGATGCGACCCATGTCTGGGGATTCATAAGTATCGCGGCATCAAGTCCGACATTGTACTTGTTTTCCTGGACGAACTTCTTCCACCAAGCCTTCTTTACGTTATTTTTAAGCTCTACGCCGAGAGGACCGTAATCCCAGGTATTTGCAAGTCCGCCGTATATCTCGGAGCCGGGAAAAATAAAGCCTCTTGTTTTGCAAAGAGCAACTATTTTGTCCATTGTCTTATCTGTATTCTTCATTTTGACTTCCTTCCTGAATGTCTCTTAAAATTGATAAAACATATTCTATCACAGTATTTATCGCTTGTCAATAGAATTTTACTTTCCCGCAACACTCATATTACGAATAAGTGTGTCAGGAGAGCCGAAAACGGTAAATCCGGACGGAAATCCGAATTTGACCTCGCTTGCGAGCGACTCTACCGATTTTATAAGCTCAAAAAAATTGCCTGCTATGGTAAAGGACTTTATTGCTTCGCACTTCTTACCGTTCTTCACTCTGAAGCCCGCGCTCTCGATCGAAAAGTCGCCGGTTACCGCGTTAGCGCCTGCATGAAGTCCCTTAAGCTCGGTTATATAAAGTCCGTCGCCCAAGGATTCAAGCAGTTCGTCGTCGCTCATGCTTCCGGGCGCGATGTAGAAATGATACGGTGCTACCGACACGGGAGATGCATAGCTTCCTCTCTGTCCGTTGCCGGTGCTCTCCTTCCCCACTTTATCTGCACTTGCAATATCGTAAAGCAGAGTTTTGAGCACTCCGTTTTCAATAACGTTTTTGGTATAGGTAGCTACTCCCTCACCGTCAAATGCCGTCTGCATCTCACTTCCCTCATGAAGCGGATCGTCGACGAGCGTTACGCAGTCCGACGCAACAGTCTCTCCTTCCTTGCCCTTCAGCAGCGAGAGTCCGAGATTTGCGCTTCTACCCGAAAAGACCGACGAGAATGTGGCAAGTATGTCCTTCATCTGCTTTCCGCAAAGAATTATATCATATTTTCCGCTTTCTATCTCGCACGCGCCCACCTTTGCAAGCGCGTCGGAAACTGCCTCGCGCGGCATACTTTCAAGATTTTCAGACGAAAATCCGGGCTTGAGTGAAAACGATTCCTGATTTTCTCCGTCCTTGGAAACGACTGCGGAAACGCCGGCACCTACTACTCCGACCTCTCCCTTAAGCTCAAGTCCGTTCGAATTGATCAGTACGATCTTTGTACTGTTCTGCATTACGAAAGCCGAAGTACCGTCGGCGATATACTCGCTTTCGGCATATGTTCTTTCATGAAGTCCAAGCGCGAACGCCTTAAGGCTTGCCGTATCCTTTGCTTCAAATTTCGGAAGCTTTGGCTTTGCATAATGCTCCGAGCCGCTGAAAATTACCGCCTTATCGTCGCTCTCGATATTTTTTGCATTTTCGATCGCTCGCTCGACGAGAGCCTTCATCTCTTCATCGTTCAAAAGCTCGGTCGACGCACTTCCCATTTTTCCGTTGACCACACATCTGAAGCTGATTCCGCCGCTCACCTCTGACGAAAAGGAGGATATCTCTCCCTTAAGAGTCTCGGCAGACGTTCCACCCGACTCCATAAAATATATTTCGTACTCCTCAAGTCCCGCGCGCTTTGCTTCGCGTACAAGGCTGTTTTTTACCGAATCAAAATTCATTGTACCCTCCTTATCTTCCGCCTACCGTGATTTTCTTTACACGGATAAGGGGCTGTCCTACATCGGTCGGAACGCTTCCGCTGCTCGAGCCGCACATTCCCTGACCGGTTGCAAGGTTCTGACCGACCATATCGATATCCTGAAGTATTTTAGACCCCGTTCCTATAAGCGACGCACCGCGGACGGGCTCGCATATCTTACCGTTCCGGATCATATATCCCTCGTTTACCGCAAAATTGAACGCACCCGTAAGAGGATTTACCGAGCCGCCACCCATTTGCTTTGCATAAAGTCCGTATTCAATCGAAGCGATAATGTCCTCGTTCTTGTCGGGGCCGTTGGCAATAAAGGTATTTGTCATTCGCGAGGTCGGCTCGTAAGAATAGCTCTGACGGCGGCTGTTGCCCGTCATCGGCATACCGAGTCGGCGTGAGCCGAGGCGGTCTACCATATATCCCTTGAGCACTCCGTTCTCGATAAGTACGTTTCTCTGCGTGGGATTACCTTCGTCGTCGATATTTATCGAGCCCCAAGCACCCTTTATGGTTCCGTCGTCTATTGCCGTGACCTTTTCATTTGCTATCTTCTGACCGAGCTTTCCGCACATTTCCGAAGTTCCCGTTCCTACGGAGGTCGCCTCAAGAGAGTGTCCGCAAGCCTCGTGGAATATAACTCCGCCGAAGCCGTTTTCTATCGCTACGGTCATCTGTCCTGCCTCGCAATATCCTGCACGCAGATTTACAAGTGCTGTCTTTGCCGCCTCTTTTCCGACCTCGACCGGAGAAATAAAATCAAACATCTCAAGTCCCATTCCGCGACCGGGAGCTGCAGCGCCCGACTGGTTTTCGCCGTTATCCGAAGCGACGGCACTGACTAAGATTCGGGTTCTCGTATGCGTATCTCCGACAAGAAGTCCCTCACTGTTTGCAACCAATATCTCATGCTCGACGCAACTGAGACCTCCCTGCACCTGCGAGATATACTCGCTGTATTCCTTAGCCGAGAAACACGCCGATTTGAGTATATCGGTCTTAGTACCGATATTTGCGGTGACAGGATTTATCCTGACGGGATGTATATCGGGAACATTTCGCCGATTTAAGCAAATTGATATCGGTGCTTTACCCTCGGCAAGTGCGTCCGCCGCCGATCGGGCGCATCTGATAAGTCCCTCACGGCTCACATCCGAGGTCGAAGCGTAGACCGTTCTTTCTCCGAGAAAAACTCTCACGCCCACACCCGAAAGCACGTTATCGTTTATGCTGTCGATCTTTCCGTCAACGAACATTATGCTGTTTGCGCGCGTATGCTCGCCGAACACCTCTGCAAAGTCGCCTCCCGTAGACATTGCGACTGCCAAAACTTCTTCAAGTAATTCCTTTTTTACCATATTATCTCCTTCTTATTTTATTCCTTATAGCCGATTGTAAAAATCAGCGATTTCAAATTAAATCCGTTTTTTTCGGTGGCTTTGCCGCCGAAAAACACCGCTAAAACGAGCAAAGCGAGTCCGCGCACCGAGGGGAGCCGCCAAAGTCTCCGATTTTGGCAGGCGGCGATAAGTGCGCGTATCCCCGCCGCGCGGCTCTCAATTGGAAAACGCAGTTTTACAATTGACTAATTATATTCCTTACACTCAGCTTTGACTGCGCTCTCCTAGCAGAATGCGATACTTTTGATAAAAGCTCTCAAAGTATCCGCCGTCAAGCGCATTTCGTATCTCTCTTGTAAGGTTGTTGTAAAAATAAAGATTGTGCGCCACCGCAAGTCTCATACCTAGCGACTCCTTTGCCTTTATAAGATGTCGGACGTACGAACGGCTGTAGTTACGGCACGCGGGACATCCGCAGTTTTCGTCAAACGGTCTGGGATCCTTTGCGTATTTTTCATTGAGCAGATTCATTTTACCGTGCCACGTAAAAAGATTTCCGTGTCTTGCGTTTCGGCTTGGCATTACGCAATCGAAGAAATCGACCCCCCTATGAACCGCCTCAAGAATATTGCACGGTGTTCCGACGCCCATAAGATATCTCGGCTTATCCTTTGGCATATAAGGCTCTACCGCATCGATGATACGGTACATTTCTTCCGTCTCCTCGCCCACGGCAAGACCTCCGATAGCATATCCGTTGAGGTCAAGCTCCGAGATCTTCTGCATATGCTCTATTCTCAGATCCTCGTATGTTCCGCCCTGATTTATACCGAAGAGCATCTGTCCCTTGTTAATGGTTTCCGGGAGAGAATTGAGTCTGTCAAGCTCCTTTTTACAGCGCACGAGCCATCTTGCGGTGCGGTCGCAAGACTCCTTTACGTACTTATATGGCGAAGGATTTTCTATACATTCGTCAAATGCCATCGCTATCGTAGACGCAAGATTTGACTGTATCTGCATACTCTCCTCGGGACCCATAAATATTCTCTTTCCGTCAACGTGAGAAGCAAATCGCACACCCTCCTCGGTTATTTTACGAAGCTGTGAGAGCGAAAATACCTGAAATCCACCGCTGTCGGTAAGTATCGGGCGCTCCCAATTCATAAACTTGTGAAGTCCGCCCATATCATGGATAAGCTTATCGCCCGGACGGATGTGAAGATGATAGGTATTAGAAAGCTCAACCTGACAGTCGAGATCGATCAGTTCTCTGCTCGACACACCTCCCTTGATTGCGGCACAGGTGCCGACATTCATAAACACGGGAGTCTGTATATCTCCGTGTACCGTATGCAAAACTCCTCTGCGTGCTCTGCCGTCGGTTGCAAGTATTTCAAACATTTATATATTTCCTTTCTGCCCGTCCGTCAGGTTCTCTCAAACTGTCGGTCGAGATTCTTTTTTGACAATTCCATAGCCACCGGACGTCCGTGCGGACATACCGTGATGTCGGGAAGCTCCATGAGCTTATCCACTATCCATTTTATGTGCTCGCTTGCGTACTCGCGGCCTGCTTTTATCGCCGCCTTGCAGGACGCCTGATAAAGAGCCTTTTCAAAGACTATGTCACGTGTGAGCCCCGCCGTTCCAGTTCCGCTCTTTATCCGCTCGGCCATGACCACAAGCATATCCGCGACGGCATCTGTGCTTATTCCATCTGGAAGCGCAAGCACGTTGACACTGTATCTTCCGATCTCAAACTCAAATCCCACCGCTTCGATCTCTGCTCTGTATTCTTCAAGCGTTTGTAGCTCGTCCGATGTCATCATTATCTCAAGCGGAAGCATGAGCATCTGCGAGGTCGGACTGCTGTTTTTCATGGCAGCCCTGAGCTGTTCGAATATGATCCGCTCGTGCGCGGCATGCTTGTCTATCAAAAGCATCGTGTCACCGCGCTCGACCACAACGTAAGAGTTAAATACCTCTCCCACGATTCTGTACGCCAGAGTTTCCGCTTGGGGTATCGGCGTATATTTTTCGTCGGATACGTCCGATATCGGCATGGGAACATCTTCGTCCTTTGCTTTTTCGGACGGTGCGTCATTCCGGACGGAAGCATCGGTCGCAATCGGGTTCCGAGGTTTCGCCGCGGAGTCATACTTTTCGTCGAACTCCTCGTCTTCCATGTCTTTACCGCTTCCATTATTCATTCCATCCTTCATATACAGTCTGACATATTCCTCAGCAGTCATCTCAACGAATTTTTCTTTCGGCTTTTTATCAGACTTCGGAGTGGGCCTTGCTACCTGTTTTACTTCCGGCTCCGGTACAAGCTTTGGTGAAGGCTTTGTTACAGGCTTTGATGCTATATCCGGAGCGATTTCGGCTTTTGTCGGCTCAGAAACCGCAGGATTTTTGAAAAGCTCGGTTTCTATCTGCCGTGCCTTAAGCGATTCTCCGCGGCGGTCGTCTATCGGGATAGCCGCCTCGGATACCTTGTTTTGTGTCCATCCGGTCTTTGCCGAGCGTGGCGTAAGCGTTACGTCGGGACGTGACGAATTTTGTTCAAGCGCGTTCCTGACAGCGTAATATATCGCCTCAAATACAGGCTTCTCGTTTGAGAACTTGACTTCGAGCTTTGAAGGGTGAACATTTACGTCCACCGTCGCCGGATTGATATCGATGAAAAGCACACAGCATGGAAATTTCTCGGGTGCTATGTACGAGGTATACGCCTGTTCGAGTGCTGCACCCGCGGTGCGGCTCTTGACGTATCTTCCATTGATAAAGAAATTCTGATAATTTCTGTTTGCCCTGATGTTATCCGATCTTCCTATGAAGCCCTTGACCGAGATACCGTCCACATTAAGCTCTGTAGGTATAAGTTTTGAAGCAAACTCTCTTCCGAACACCGAATATATCGTATTTTTCATATTTCCGTCGCCGATGGTTTCTATCTTTGTAGTTCCGTCTGCGATCAGCTTGAACAATATATCGGGTCTTGAAAGCGCGATCTTCTCGACTACCGCACTTACCGCCATCGACTCGGTAACGTCTTTTTTGAGAAATTTTCTTCGTGCGGGAACGTTTGCAAAGAGATTCTCGACGATGACCGTAGTTCCCTCTGCCGCAGCCCTCTCCGAAACGCGCAAAATATTTCCGCCGCTCGCTTCAAGCATGGCTCCGCTCTGCGCTCCGCGCACTCTTGAAATTATACGCATATCGGACACCGATGCTATAGCCGCAAGTGCTTCTCCTCGGAAGCCGAGAGTCAGTATTGCATCCAGATCCTCAGCATCCTTTATCTTGCTCGTCGCGTGTCTGCGTATTGCCACCGGGAGATCGTCGGGCTCAATGCCGCATCCGTTATCCGAGACGCGCATATACGTTACTCCGCCGTTTTGTATCTCGACCGTGATCATCGTAGCTCCGGAATCTATTGAATTTTCAAGCAATTCTTTTATCACCGACGACGGCCTGTCAACAACTTCACCTGCCGCTATCAGATTGGCGACGGCGAATGAAAGCACGTTTATCCTGCCCATATATGTCCTCCCCCTTTCTTTCGATGGTTACTGCAATCTTTTCTTGAGATTATAAAGAAAACTCATCGCCTCATAGGGTGAGAGCGTATTTATATCTATCGCCTTCAGCTCCTCGATGACCTGATCTTCAACAAAATCGTCAAAGGTAATAAGTGAATCGTCCTTCTCCTGTTCAACCTTTTCCGAGGTGCTGAGTGCCTTTGCGGTCTTCTCTACAGACGCAAGCACTTCCTTGGCGCGCTTAATGACCTCATTGGGTATTCCCGCAAGCTTAGCCACCTCAATTCCGTAGCTGTCGTCTGTCGAACCCTTGACTATCTTACGCAGGAAGGTAATATTGTCCCCGCGCTTTTTGGCGGCGACATTATAATTGACGATGCCTTCAAACTCGTCCTCCATTACCGTAAGCTCATGATAATGCGTTGCGAACATTGTCTTTGCGCCGATCTTGCGGCTGTTAGTGTATTCGACTATAGCTCTTGCTATACTCATTCCGTCAAAGGTCGAGGTCCCTCTGCCTACCTCGTCGTAAATTATAAGGCTCTGCCGAGTTGCGTTTCTTAAAATATACGCAACCTCATTCATTTCAAGCATAAACGTAGATTGACCGCTCGCAAGATCGTCTGAAGCCCCTACACGTGTAAAAAGTTTATCTATAATGCCTATCCGTGCATCGCTCGCAGGAACGAACGAGCCTATCTGAGCCATTACAACAATGATCGCCACCTGACGCATATACGTGGATTTACCTGCCATATTCGGACCGGTAATAAGCATGAGACGGTTTCGGTCAGTGTCGAGATTTGCGTCGTTGGGAACAAAATAACTGTCCTTGACGAATTGCTCAACCACGGGATGTCTTCCGTCCTTTATCATTATTACATCGCTCTTATCCACCTCGGGTCTGATGTATTTGTTCTTAACGGCAACCGTTGCAAGGCTTGCGTAGACGTCGAGCTTTGCGAGTATCGCCGCGACCTTCTGCAGTCTCGTGCTTGCCGATGCGACGTAATCTCGCACCTGACAGAATATATCATATTCAAGCGAATTTACTCTGTCTGCAGCTCCGAGTATGGTCGCTTCCATATCCTTGAGCTCCTTGGTTATGTAGCGTTCTCCGTTTGCAAGCGTCTGCTTGCGTATATAATCCTCGGGAACCATATCGACAAACGACTTCGATACCTCGATATAATATCCGAAAACCCGGTTATATCCTATCTTGAGCGTCTTGATACCCGTACGCTCCTTTTCCTCGTCGGCAATACGCGTTATCCAGCTCTTTCCGTCCTTCATTACCGAGCGCAGATAATCTATGTCGTGGTCAAAGCCGTCTGCTATCAGTCCTCCCTCGCGTACAGACACAGGCGGATCCTCGCAAATTGTTGTATTTATCTTGGTATAAACATCCTCAAGCGTTTCGAGTTCACCGACAAGCTCGGAGAGCTCGTTGGAGTTGCAAGTACTCATAAGCGTCTTGAGTTCCGGCAAAACAGAGACAGTGCTCGCCACCGCACGCAGGTCGCGCGCGTTTGCCGTACCGTATACCACTCTCGTAACCAAGCGCTCTATGTCGAGAACATTTGAGAGCAGCTCACGCATCTCCTCGCGCATTATATATTCGCCTGCAAGCTCCTCTACCGCATTCTGTCTGCGGCATATGTCTCCGACGTTCAGCAGAGGATGCTCGACCCAGTTACAAAGCAATCTTGCGCCTGCCGCCGTTACAGTCTTGTCAAGAACTCCGAGCAGAGAGCCCTTCTTTTCCTTGGTACGCATAGTAGCCGTAAGCTCGAGATTGCGTCTTGTATTTATGTCCATCTCGAGATACTGTCCCTCGCGATAAACGTTTATATCTCTTATATACGATATATCCTTCTTTTGAGTTTCCTCTATGTATGAAAGCAATGCTCCGAGTGCCGACACTATCGGTCTGTTCTCGAGGTACTCCTCTTTTATGCCCGAAGCGAACTGGTCGCGCACACGCTCAAGCGAGACGTCGTAATCAAACTGCGGCGCTCTGTTATCGTTGATCATGGCGCCAAGACCCGAATGAATGAAATCCGAAAGCTCACCGAGCTTCTTTTCGCTGACATTGAGCACTATCTCCGAGGGCTTATAAGTACCCAGCTCGTTACGCAGCTTTACATCTATCTCATCTCCGCAAAAAAACGTGGCAAAAACACGGGCAGTGGATATATCCGCAAAGGCTACTCCGCATTCAAATTGGCTCATATAGACCGAACACAGATAATTGTTCTTCTTCTCGGAAAGCAGATCGCTCTCAATAAGCGTACCCGGAGTTACCACGCGAATAACCTCTCTGCGAACCAGTCCCTTTGCAAGTGCAGGGTCCTCGGTCTGCTCACATATAGCCACCTTGTAGCCCCTTGAAACGAGCGTTCCTATGTAACTCTCGGCACTGTGGAAAGGGACC
>CAYQEY010000056.1:0-13138 GCA_964416635.1 uncultured Lachnospiraceae bacterium
TACTCCTTGTTTTAGCGCCTTTTCGTTCTCGCTTCATCCGCCACAGGCGGCGCTCAAACTCAAAGCTGCCAATTCCGCCATACCCGCATATTTTATTTTGGCTTTTCAGGCAGCCACGCCCGCATGATCAGTTTCTGCGTCGGTACTGCGAGTCGGTTTTTCGTCGCCTACTGTAGGCGGTAGGAACTTAACGCGCGCCTCATTTCAAAAAAGTAAGCGAAAAATCAACTGCGTTTCAAAACAAAATTTTTTGAAAAGCAATCGCCTTCCAATCTTTCACTATTGAATTTTACCACAACTTTGCGGAAATGTCAAGTGTCAATATATTTTATTTATACCATAAATTCATCTTGCTTTTTTTGCTGTTTAGTGGTATAATGATATATATGAACAAAATATCCTCTATCATAAAGGAGAACGTATGAAAAAAACATCACGTAAAAAAATTAAAAAGTCATCAAAAAAGATAATAATAATTGTCTCGGTGATCGTTGTTGTCATAGCTGTGACTGCTCTATGTATCTTTCTCTACAAAAACAACGAAAACAAAAAATCCTCTTTAAGTTACGAAGAAGCTCACGCGCAGATAGCGGGGCACGGATTTTTGGACCAATGGATGACAAATGCCGACGAGCATTGGCGTATATGTAAGTACAAGACCTGTACAGATGAGATCGACAGAGCTCCGCACTCCTGGGATTCCGGCACCGTCCTCTCCGAGCCTACTCTCGAAAAAGACGGCGAGACAAAATACGTATGCACCGTTTGCGGCAGAACCAAAATCGAGACGGTTTCCTTTGAAAGCCAGACACAAATCAAATCCAAGCTATGGCCCGAAAAAATCGACGACTCCGCATTTGACAATTTCTCGGCACAGCTCCGCACGGTCGATCCGTATATAGATGCCGATTCGCCCGACTCGCGTTATGACTACTTCGAGTATTCTTTTAATTCCGATATTGCCAAATACGAAATATGGACATCAACAAAAGGCAGTACACAAACTCTTGAGATCGGCAAGATCACTGATAGCTCCACCCTTGAATCAAAGAGATCCGAGCTCAAAGACTCGGCTCTTGCAATCATCGCCGACGCTTCTGCCTTCACTCACGATGCTGAGAAGGAAGAGTACGTTGCAAACGGTGATATGACCGTAAAGGTAAACATAAACGGCACTCTTACCGACGTTACCGCAAAGGGTCTTACCGTTACCTTCCTCAACTCCAACATCGAAAGAATAAGCTTTACCTATTCAAACGGCATCGCAACGATCGGTGTATATTGGTACTTCTACGACTTTGGAAACACACCGGATATTGGCTCTGCTGATTAACGCCGTAATATATGCAAAACGCACAGGATCAATCTTTGAATTCTGTGCGTTTTCATTTTACACTGTGGTTTGAGCATTTTAATACTGATCCGGTATATGGTTTCCGCTGAAATTATTTTCTGATTTTTTGACTTATACCACCCCACACGCTCAATTTGCCCCCGAGGCTATCAATAAGCAATTGTGAGTATCGGATATCAAATGCCGGTGGCAAACAGCTTGAATACAGAAACCGATCAACGCAAAAATATCTCTCTATCTTCACTCTCCTATAATATCTCTCAACGCTTTTGCTTCGGTAATCAGCGTAGATAGAGAGTTGTCAGGCATAAATTCAAGCAAGAGAGTTCGGGGCGTGGAAAATTGAGCCAAATAGCACCTCCATTCGTCGATGCCGTCGTGCAGAGAAAGCTTTTGATCTTCCTTCCAATGAAAGACATGAATATTTCGGGTAAAATCGGATATCGATTTGGCATATGCAACATTCTCCGCTTTAGTCTGCCACTGAAATGGCTGCCAATACATTTGAAAATGCGACGAATCGACCTCTTTCATAAGAGCGAGCGCATCCTCGGGTTTTTGAGTAAGGGTATTTTTATGACATTCCATGCAAAGAGTAACTCCCACCCTGCTTGCGATCTCCGCGGCTTTCCTGCACTCCTCCGTCAGCATCTGCTTTTCTTGAAGCGAGTATTCATCTCCGCATTTTGTTCCGCACCAGATTCGGAGTATATCTGTATCCAGTATCTTTGCCGCATCAATATATCTCTCAAGTTCTTCGATAGGTGTTGCTCCCAATTTAAAATAAGTTCCGTATGACGAGCAGACTATACCAAACTCTTTTTGCATTTCGGCAATTTCGCGCAGTCGCGCCTTATCATTACATGGGGCGTGCACGTCGCTTCCCCACTCAATGCAGGATAGATTCGCCGCCACTGTTGCTTCCAGGATCTCCAAAGGCGAATGTTGTCTGAATGATACCGACGCCAATCCTGATATGTATTTATTTTCTTTCATACGGGCTCCTCTTCTCACTGTCAAAATGACTGTTTAATCGTTACGTTCAGCATAAGTCGTGATCCTGCGCTCTTTGTACATTTTGAATTTACAATAAAATATACCTTAAAAAAGCGTTCTGACAATTTTTGATCATCAAAACGCTTTTTATATAGCTGTGCATTTTGTTCTGCGATAAATACAACAGCCCCGGGTTTATAATTTAACAGTCCTGCAATAATACTCAAGTATGTATTTATACTTATCAGACTTATTACTGGATATTGGATAAATAACTACGCCTTGACCTGCATTCTCGGGTGCTTCCTCATCAGATGTCCACAAAAGATTCTCAACCGTGCCTTCTTCGTCCTCACAGACAAACATATATGCATCGGTATCAATAACATGATTCTGTGCTACTTTTCCTGCCACCCAAATAGAATTAAATGCGCCCACGGAGCGGAAACCTACGTGATAACCGTTTGCTGCGCTGTACCAATAGCAGAACGATCCGTTATAGACCGAACGAGTGTTCTCGTACATAACAAATCCTGTTGAAAACTGGTCGCTGTAGCAAACATCGTAATTATTTCCGTCGCTCATATCATAAAAACCTACGGTCGAATTGCCGTGCGCGGTACCTGACAGTGGATGCAGATTGCGGAAAATATTATCCTTCCCCGTCTCGGTACATCTTACGCCGTGCTTTATATATGCAATACGCATATTGGAGAATGTATTATGAGTTCCCTCAACAAGCACTCCAACCGAATCGGCACTATTTGTTCCCGTAATATTTACATTGTCAACGGTAGCATAGGTAGCACCAAGCTCATTGGATGCATAGTGTACATGTATACCGTAAACCGCCGCCGATTTTATCGAAACATTATAGATCAGAGTATCCTTACCGCCTTCGATCGATATACCCGAAGCTTTCGAGTTTCCGTAAATACAGCCGCCTATAACATACGTACTTCTCTGCTCCGAGATTCCCGCCTCATCCATTTTGGGAAGGGGAAGCTCTTTTGCTTCATCTTCAGCATCATCCTCCACACCGATACGAATCATTGCAAGGTTAGGATCTTCCCAGGATACCGCATAGATGACAGCAAGGTTCGAAAGGCGGAGTGAGACGCTCTTTTCCGGATCTGCAGGAATTACGATTGGGGAGGAAATATTATAGGTCCCGTCGGGAAAATAGATGGTTCTGCCGGGATTTTCGGCTATTGCTCTGTTAATGATAGCCGAATAATCCTCTCTGGGATTCTGCGCTTTGTAGTCGGTTATAACGACATATCCGTATTCGGAGTAATCTGCGTCGTTTTCATCGTCCTCCGCGTTGTCGGGCTTCTTGTCGACACACTTGGCAGGGGTAATGTAATCTCCTGCATACAGCGGTACGGCAGCATATTTGGTTTTGAGCTCGGCAATGTCGGTTACCGCACCTTCGGGAACCGCATCGGCTCTGACGGTTACCGTACCGACCTTAGCGTTTGTAAATCTGCCGCCGAGATTGATATCATCAATAACTCTGAGCACCTCAACCGTCTCATTTTCCTTACTGTCGTTTTCGGTATCGACGTCGGTGTCAGTAGTATTACTCTGATTATTGCATCCGGTCATGGAGATAACACCGACAAATATAGACAGGCAAAGCAACATCGCAAGAAAATTTCTTGACGCTTTCCTAAAAGTTTTTTTCTTCATGTAGTACCTCTCTGTAATAAGGGTATTTTATAATAAATCAGGATCTTACATATTCGTTGAGCATATCGCTAAACTTATCGTTTCTTGCCCCGATAGGAGAAATAACGATACCCTGTCCACCGCTTTCTCCAACGTAAATATAGGTATTCATAGAGGTGCTTCCGTCAAGGCTCACCCTGCCGCTGACTACTATGGAATTAAACTTTCCGGTAGACTCATATCCTACATGGTAGTCATTATTTTTCGTCCACCAAAAGCAGAATCCGCCGATCACGACGGTGCGTGTGTTTTCCTCGAACATATATCCCGATGCCATCTGATCGCTGTAGCAAACGTCGAAGTTGTTTCCGTTGCTCTTATCATAAAATCCAACAGTGTGGCGTCCGTTGTCTTCCTCAAGGCGCTTGCCGTTCTCATCAACCTTGATAACGTCATTCATTCCCACTGTAAGCGGGTGGAGATTGCGGAATATATTGCCTTCGCCCGTCTCGCTGCAAAGCACACCGTACTGCACCGATGCGATACGCATATTGGAGAATGTATTATGAGTTCCCTCAACAAACACTCCGGCCGAGCCGGTAGCCTCATATCCCGTGATATTTACGTTATCGACGTTCACATACGTCGCTCCGGTCTCATTTGGACCGTAGAAAACACGGATACCGTGATATGTTCTCTTTATGGAAACGTTATAAATAAGCGTATCCTTGCCGCCCTCGATATATATGCCGGACGCCTTGGAGCTTCCGTAAAAGCATCCTCCGATAATAAACGTACTTCTCAGGCTTGAAAGACCTGCGTCTTCCATGGATACCGACGAACCGTCTGCAGATCCTGTATCGGTTTCTTCTTCGCCAACACCGACACGAACCATGGGAACCAGCGGATCCTCCCAATCGGCAGCAGTTATAACGGCGTAGTTCGAAAGTCTGAGAGACACGCTCTTCTCCGGGTCTGCCGGGATAACGATAGGCTCACAAATATTATAGGTTCCGTCGGGAAAATAAATGGTTCTTCCCGGATTTTCCTCAATAGCCTTTTTAATGGCGGGAGAATAATTCTGTCCGTCTTTAAATTCGGAGTACTTGGTTATCAATACATAGCCAAGCTCATAAGGGTCTATTTCGGTTATGCCTTCCTCGTCATCCTCCTCTGCTCCCTCAGGCTTTTTGTCAAGCATTTTTGCAGTCGTAACGAAATCGCCGGGATAAAAATGCGTCGCAGCGTATTTGTTTCTAACATCTGCAATATCCGATACGGCTCCGTCCGGAACCGCGTCAGTTCTTACCTTTACTGTTGCAAGGCGGTCATTGGTAAACTTTCCACCGAACTTTATTTCGTCTATTACTCTGAGAACCTCAACGTATTCCTCTCCGTCCGAAGAAGTATCGTCTTCCGGGGTTTCATCCGGGTCGTTGCATGAAAACATTGAAAGCGTGCCAAGTGCCATGCAGAGACACAGTACCAATGCCCACACACGGTTTGATATTTTGAAAATTATATTCTTCATGGTCTTTCTCACTTACTATCAGAATTTCTGATCTTTATCAGTTAAGAATATCGGTTGAGCAGTACTTTGCAAGGACAGAGTCGTACTCAGTGCTTACGATCTGCTTAATGGGATACTGAACGGTTCCCTCACCACCGTCCGCACCGACCAAAAGATATGCATCGGTCTTGACAGTGTGATCGTGATATACCTTACTGTAAAGCACGGTCGAATTGAATTTTCCGACAGCACGGAAGCCTACGTGATAGTCGTTGTCTGCAGACCACCAAGAAACGCGGCATCCGTTATATACCGAGCGAGTTCTCTCTTCCATAAGGAAGCCGGTGGCATACTGATCACTGTAGCAGATATCGTACTGATTTCCCGCGCTCATATCCCAAAATCCTGCGTTGTCGGTTCCGGTAAGTCCCGTGCCGATAGCCATGATGCTGCGAAGCACGTTATCAGATCCGGTCTCGGTGCATTTAAGAGCATACTGAACGTCAGATACCTTCATGTTTGTAAGTGTATTCTGAGTACCCTCAAGAAGGATACCGACAGACCCTGTCTCGCCGTTACCCACTACATTGACGTTTTCAACGTCTGCGCAGGTTGCGCCGAGTTCGTTGGGAGCATATTTGATGTGAAGTCCGTAGTAGGAACCGGTAATCGTAATGTTGGAAAGCGTGATGTCCCATCCGCCGTCAACCGAGATACCCGATGCGACGCCGGAAGCATCTATTACACCGCCCATAATATACGTATTTCTTACGTCATGAATTCCACTCTCACCGTCTACCGCCTCGGATTCAACACCTATGCGGATCATCGGAACCGTCTTATCCGTCCAATTCACAGCTTTAATGGTCGCGTAATTGGAAAGTCTGAAGGAAACGCCGGTTGCGGCATCTGCCGAAATAACGATAGTATCGGATATCTTATATTCTCCGTCAGGGAAATAGATCGTTCCGTTGGGGTTTTCCTCAATAGCCTTGTTTATGGCAGCGGTGTAGTCGCCGTCCTTAACCAAAGCGTGATACTTCGTAATAAGAGTGTAAGCAACGAGGTCCTCCTCGGCAATTGATCCGCCGCCTCCGATAGTTGAGGGGTCTACGGCCGAAAGCTTTGACGGCAGAAGAAAATCGCCCTTAAAAAGTGCGGATACCGCATATTTGCCGACTACATCGTCCTTATTCGACATTGCGTTTATCGGTATATCGATCTTTCGAAGCGAAACTATCTCTATATCAGCCTCGGTGATCTTTGCGCCCGAAGCGATGTCATTGGTGAGTCGCAAAACCTCTGTGGTCTCCTCGGGGGGTGTGGTCTCACCGGCATCTGTACCGTTGGGATCGACGTCATCTTTGTTACAAGAAGCAAAGATAAGTGTTGAAAACGCCATGCATATGCAAAGCATAACTGCCAAAACACGGCGGAAAACGTTTGAGAAATTTCCGATCTTCATTTTTTATTTCCTCTCAATCTTCTTTTTTCGCGGCAGGAGCCGGAGTCATTATTGTCGTTCCCTCTTCAAGATACCACGTAGTCGCATCATTCCGGGAAACAAGATTCTTATCAAATACCGGGGATACCACTTTTCCAGTGCCGGTGAAACCGGCAGAAAGGAAGAGATTAGGCACCGTGCCGCCGCTGAGAAATTCAGCTCTGCAAGAAATTATACACGACCTGAACGAACCGCCGACTTTGAAGGCTATATGGTTCGTTCCGATGTCCTCGGTCCATATCGCAGTACATTGCTTGAATATGCCTCTTGCGCCCGACGTGACAAATGCGTTATCGTAATTGATGCTCGTGCAGTTCGATACCCAGGCATCTCCACCCGAGATCGATATTCCGGTGGCATTATCTAAGCCTGCGGTATTTTCCACGGTGGAGTTGGAAATAAACACACCGTTTGGCACCTGCATCCCGTATTGGACATTGGATATTCTTGCATTGGTCACCGTGTTGTCAAGACCGATAATGTATATACCGATAGATGCCGGCGTACCGTTACCGATGATCGTTACGTCATCGATATCAGCGTCAGAGGAGGAACTGTTCGTTCCCTCCTTGATATGTATTCCATATCTGGTATTTATTATTACCACGTCTTTTATAAGAGTCTCTCGGCCGGCGTCGATCGAGATACCGTCGGCGCGTCCGTTTCCGTCGAATATACCGCCCATAACGTAGAAGTTACTTCCGGGAGTACGTATATCGTTCACCTTTTTCAGTGAGCCGAGGCAGATAAGTGCTCTCTTTCCGTCCGACTGCTTCCAATCGTCCGATGCTTTGAGAATGGCACCGCTTGAAAAATAGAAAGACGTACTGTTTTTGGGATCCGATGTAGTCTCGAGCGACTGGGAGATTATGTATTCTCCGTCGGGGAAGAAAAGCGTTCTTCCGGGATTTTTATTTATCAGCGTCTGCAGATTGCCGTAAAGATCCTCGCCCGTATTTGCCTTTATAAAGTCGGTTACGACTATAAATTCGTTCGAGGTACGTGCTATCTCCTCGGTTACGGTGTTGCTGTCAGTAACTACGGGAGGGTCCTTCGTAAGCCGTGTATTAATAACGTAATCACCCTTGCAGAAGTCCTTTGTAACATACTTTCCCTTTGCGTCATTGTAATATGTAATAATATTTCCGGGAATATTTGTTGCGGGAAGTTCTATAAACTCGGTATTGCTTTTGGTTATCATAGTTCCCTTTGCAATATCCTTTGTAAAGACCAAAACGTTTACGAGTCCGTTTTCGTTAAGTTCAAATTCGGTCTGCATCTCTTCGGTGGATGTCTCTGTCGCCTCGTCGGTTTCCATGGGATCTGATACCTCCCCGTCGTTGCACGAGGTCATAAGCATTGCACCGCAGGAAAGCATAAGGCAAAGCAATATGCAGAGCACGCGGTGACCAACTCCGACTTTGAGATCGATAAGTCTCATATTTTTCCTCCTTTGGTAATTGTCATACATTCTGACGTGTTAATCCTCTTTCTTGGTTGCAGGCAGATTTATGATCTTTGAGCCCGAGAACAGGTAAGCTGCAGTTTTGTCGTCTGAAGCAACGAGAGAGATGTTGAATATAGGTGACATTACTCTTCCCGATCCGCCATCGGATGCCTTGAGGAAGTAGTTCGGTACGCTGTCATCCTCAAATATTGCCTTACATCCGTAGAGGGACGCATTAAGGCGATCTGCCCGGAACGCAACGTGCTGCTCACCGGCATTTGACGGCCATATTGCAGTACACTGCTTCAAAAATCCGGAATTTCCGCCTATTATAAATGCTTCATCAAAATCTATGCTGACGCAGTCAGAATACCAGCAGTCTCCCCTGGCAGAAAATCCTACCGAATTGTCAAGTCCTGAAGTGTTCTCAACAGTGCAATTGGAAGCAAAGGCGGGATCTGAGAGGATCATACCCGTTTGAACGTTTGAAACCCTTACGTTTGTGTAGGTGTTATCAAGTCCGGAAGCTACTATACCTACGGAGCCGGGCAATCCGTTACCGACAATAGTCACATCGTCGATATCCTCATCGGAGGAAGTATTGTTAGTCGCATGAACTATATGTATACCGTAACGTGCATTAAGTACAACGACATCCTTTATAAGCGTTTCACGTCCATAGAACAGAGCTATTCCGTCTCCTCTGCCGTTAGCGATGAAGGTTCCGCCGATAATGTAGAAGTTGCTTCCCGGGGTATTTATGTCGTTTACCCTTTCGTAAGAGCCAAGACATATCAGCGCTCTGAGATTTCCGTCATTTGACCAGTTATCAGCGGCTCTGAGTACAGCTCCGCTTGAGAAGTAGAAGGACGTGCTCTTTTCGGGCTCGGACGTAGTCTGGAGCGAATGTGATATAACATACTCACCGTCGGGGAAATAAAGGGTTCGTCCGGGGTTTTTGTCGATAAGCATCTGAAGATTTGTGTACAGATCCTCACCTGTGTTCGGCTTGATAAAGTCGGTCACCACAACGAACTCGTTGGACGTCTTTGTTATCTCCTCTTTTAACGTACTGTCATCGATCACAAGGGGCTTGGTCTTTACAAGTCGCTTTGCGATAACATAATCGCCCTTGTAAAAATCCCTGTTGGTGTACATACCCTTGACGTCGTCGATACTCGTGACAACGTTTCTCGGAATATTCTCTGCAGGAAGCTCTATGACCTCCAAATTTTTAGTTGATACCTTGGTTCCCTTGGGAGCATCGTCGGAAAACACCACTACGTTTACCATTCCGTTTTCATTGAGCGGAAGCTCTGTAGCCGCCTCTTCAGTGGGCGCCTCTGTTGCTCCGTCGGTCGATTCTTCACCTTCCGGGGTATTGCACGCGACCATTGAAATTACCGCGCCCATAAGCATCAGGCAAAGCAACAAACTCAATATTCTGCGTAATGCATTTGCTTTCAAATTCATTTTATAACTCTCCTTTGAATTAGGCAGACAGTACCTGAATCTTAACCGCCGCCGTGTTGTATCTTGTCAATATATCTTAATGTTAAATATCAATATATCGGATCATCCCTGAGATAATCGGCAGCCACGTCATTTTCGCTGACAACATCGGGGTTGTAGTAGACTGCCTCAATCGTTCCCTTTCCGCCGTCCTCGCCTACAAGCAAAAAGTTGCATATGGATGCGACCGGATATCTGTCATTCGGTCTGGCATGGCTGAAATCGGCGCTGGTAAACCGTATAACCGAATTAAACTGTCCTTCACATACAAATACGTTATGGTCTATAGGACTCTCGCCGCTTCTGGTTCCTCTGTACCAAAAGCTGAAGCAGCAGTCATAAACTGATGCCGTATCCTTGCCCATATAGAAACCGATGGCGAACTGATCGTTGTAGCAGTTATCGTAGAAATTGCGTGTTCCCACATCATAGAAAGCTACGCTCTGATTGTAGTAAAGGGGATAGTCCTTGGTCTGCTCGCCTCCATATGTATACAGCGGATGAAGGTTTCGCAAAAAGTTATTGCTTCCCGTAAGCTTGATAGCGATCTGATTGTGAGCGATACGCATGTTTGTAAGCGTGTTATTGTCGGAGTCAAGAATAACTCCGATAGAGTCAAGCGTGCCCGATCCGACGATGTTTACCGTATGTACGTCAGCCGTAGGTCCGTTGCCCTCTTCGTCAGCTTGAACGTGGATACCGACGACCGCGTTCTTGATGGAGATATATCTGAGAGATACATCACCCGCGTTCATTACCCAAATGGCATCTGCAACGTTGGAGCCGTCGAATATACCGCCCTCCACAGAGTAATGGTTGCCTTCGTTGACTATGCCGTCTTCCATATCGTCAGCACCGAGCTTGAGCAGTGGCTCACCTCTGTTCTCCCACGTAGCGGCGGCCTTGAAATGTGCAAAATTTCCGAGCTTGAACGAGACCGTCTTTCCGGGGTCTGCCGAAGTTGTCAGCGGCTTTGCAAGGAGATAATCTCCGTCGGGGAAATAAAGCGTTCTGTTTGGATTTTCGTCGATAAGCTTCTGGATATCATCGGAAACATCAACACCGAGATCCGGCTTTACGTAATCGCTTACGATAACATATCCCGCATCGGCAAAGTTAATGGTATCATTTGCAGGGTCGTCGTCTTTGTCGTCCGAAATTTTAATGGTAGACAGCTTTGTCGGAAGAAAATATTCACCGGCGTACATATCCGTAAGAGTGAATTTTCCGATAACGTCCTCTGCCTTAAGAATAGTTCCCGCGGGGAGATCCGCTTTGTTGACGGTAACCGTCTCGACCTTTGCGGAAGTTACCTTTATTCCGGCGGATATATTCTCAACAAGTCTTACTACCTCTACCTTTTCTTCGGTATTCGATGCAGGTATGTCCGTAGAGTCTTCGCCGCCGTTGCAACCCGAAAGCATCGCCGAGCCTATCATAGTCAGGCACAAAAACGCGCACAGCAAGCTTCTTTTGAATCTATTACTCAATTTCATAATTCACATTCCTCCTGATCAATCATTCCACATGACATTTCCGTGCAAATAGCTCTTATAAGCATCGCCGTTTACCGACGCCACGTTAAATATCGGGTCATATATGCGGCCCTTGCCCCCTGTATTGGCTTCAAGGTATTCACAGTTAACCTTAGGAGCCGAAAATTCGGCAACAACGTCTCTCGCGATAGATCTCCAGGTTGAGCTTGACCTCAGCGCGACCTGTCTTTCGCAATCTTTTTGCGCGTCGGTCCAGCGGGCTACACATGACGTAAGCTTGGAGCTTCCGGATTCCATCATAAATCCTACAGAAAAATCTACACTTGAACAGTTATCGTACCAGTTTCTGCTTCCGACATCATAAAATCCGTAGCTTGAAGCATAGATCGGATTAAGTCTTCCGGAGGAAATATATGTACACTGTATATCCCGAATAAGGTTTGCCGCTGTTGTGACCTTGACCCCGATCTGAACATTCGCGATGCGCATGTTTGAAAACGTGTTGTCCCATCCCTCGATGAGGAGTCCGATAGATGACGGTACGGCATTTCCGTATATCCTGATATTTTCTATATCGGCATCTGATGAACCACTGTTAGCTCCGTGCTTTACGTGGAGTCCCACGGTGGTGTTGACTATCGTCACGTCTCTCACCGAGGTCTCGCGTCCGTGGTCGACAGCCACGCCGTCGGCGCGTCCGTTTCCGTCTATGATTCCACCTTCAAGATAGTAGTTACTACCGGCAATAGATATATTGTTTTCCTGGGTCTTTCCGCCGAGACGGATCATCGCGCCGTTTGTCTTGTCCCAGTCATCCGAAGCCTTTATGACCGCATTGTCCGAAAGCTTGAGAGAAACGCTGACACTTCCCGCCGAAGGCGTTTTGATCGGAGAGGATATAATGTATTCACCGTCCGGGAAATAAATTACCTTGTTTGGATTTTTGTCTATGAGCTTCTGGATCTCTCCGCAGAGATCCTCACCCGTATTTGGAGTGAGAAATTCGGTAACGACTATGAATCCGAGATCGTCAAAACCGAAGTTGTGATTGTCAAGCACGACCTTCGCAGGCTTTTCCGAAGGCTTTTCATCCGAAATATATATATCAACCAAATACTCTCCGGCACTCATATCTCTGAGAGCATATTTACCGATCGCATCATCCTTGTTTGTAACAGAGCCTATCCACGCCTCGGATGTGCTAACCGTTACAGCTTCGAACTTTGCAGAGGTCAGTTTTGTGCCTCTCGCAATATCCTCCTTAAGGCGAAGAACCTCTACTGTTTTGTACTCCGTATCATGACCGGCAGCTTGGCTCTCGTCCGGAGCTTGGTCATCCCCATTGCAGGATGTCAAAAACATTCCCGAAAGAATAGATATACAAAGCATCAGAACCATCGCCCTGAGTACGACAATTCTATACTTGCAGTATACTTTTTTCATAAGCTTATCCCCTTCCATCTGCAGGCAATCACAAAAACATGCGCCACATTCACTTCATTATAGCATATGAAAAAAATAAAGTCAATAGCATTTGCTTTTCATGTATAATTTTTGTGAAAGATGACCAAAAAATTGAGCCGCGGTAAAAAACGGTTCTATAATAAATGTTGGGGTGAAACCAACAGATATAGCAAATAAAATGTAA
>CAYQEY010000057.1:0-13097 GCA_964416635.1 uncultured Lachnospiraceae bacterium
TTTTTGATTGGATTTCCTTCCTTTTTGGGTCATATCATTTTAACATATACATTTTTTGCAATTTTTTTAATTTTTTCAAAAAAATTATTTCGACATGATTCTGTCGTTTTAGATATGCATTATATGGTATTCTATCATAAAGCAGAATATATAGTTCTGCAAATCAAAAAAATACGGAGGAGAACTCAAATGAAGAAAAAAACTATCATTATTATATTGTCGGCTCTCATTGTACTGTCCGCAATATTATCCGCTTGCTCTGACAACGCTCTGAAGCAACAAAGCACTCAGGGTAATTCGTCAACCGAGGCAAGCTCAAGCGGGGACCGCATAAAAGAGCTTGAATCTATGATACAGGCAATATTGAAGGATCATCAGCTCTCGGACTCGCAAAGCAGCCAGGAAATAGACAAGCTACGCAATGAGCTCGAGGCTTTGAAAGGTACGGGCAAAGCAACCGAAAAAGAGAGTTCAACCGAAGCCGCGGCAAAAAGCGATTTCAAATACACAATAGTCAACGGAATGGCAAGCATAACCGAAATAATATCCGACGAAAAAAACATAGTAATTCCCTACACTATTGACAATTACAAGGTGTATTCCATCTCGAGCGATGCTTTTTCATCAAAGACCGTTGAAAGCATCGTGATATCGGCGGGAATTGAAAAGATCGATTGGTTTGCCTTTAAGAACTGTCCTTCGCTTGTCTCTGTAACTATACCCGACACGGTAAGCTCTATCGGATACGGCGCATTTGACAATGCTTCAAAATCATTCGTTATTCGCTGTTCCAAAGACTCCTTTGCTCATCGCTACGCGCAGAGCTACGGCTTAACGTATGACATTACATAAAAAGGAGAATTGCCTCAATTATAAAAAAACTCTTGACCTATGCCCATTCTTGTTGTATAATATAAAAAGATACTGCATGAGGGAGGGAGAGCTTTGTTCGGAGATATACGCCGATTTTTTGACGATTTTTTCAAAAAAATCAAAAATAAAAAATTTTCAAAGATACTGCCTTTCGTTGCCGTAATATGTATTGTCGCTGTTTTGATCCCCTCGATAGTCGCAATATGGCATACTTATTTTAAAAAAGCCGATGACTTCGAGGCCTCACGCGATATTTCGGTAAGTCTTTGGGATATACGAAGCAACAGCGAGCTTGCAAGCGATACTGTCAATGAGGAAAATATTTCGGATTCTGCCATAGTGAGTCTACTGTACAATATGAATTCGCAAGAAGAATTATCTGCACCTTTGGACGGTGCACCCGAATCGCCGAATTTCAGGCTAACAATAACTACTGCAGATTATTCCGTTCAATACAATTGCTATTTTTCCGAATACTTTGAGAGTAGCTATTTAAGAAGTGACGACGGTAAAATATACGCAGTAAATGAGGATTCATACAGAAAGTTTTTGGAGTCGCATTACTCTCATCCGGTATATTCAACCGCAATTCCGCCCTCTCTGACAACGGCTGACGGCGCGACCGTGACGCCCTCATCGGTAGAGTGGTTTTTCAAAAAAGCCAATGGCACCTTTGAAAGCTCTTCGTACTATAAAACTACCGCAACCGAAAAATACTATCAAATGAGCGGATATATTGAGCTCAACTTTGATATTCAACCGACAAGATGCGATATAGAGGTTATTGAACGTTCGGAAAACAAACTTATCGAGACTGAATTGTACAGTGGGGACTTATACGGTCTTTCGTACATTACGGCTCAACCCGGCAAGGATCTGGTATTCTCGGTAAATGCTTATTGGGATTTTGGCGAGGAAGTTGATTGTTATGGTGAGATCTCTTATAACTTTGCCGTTGAATGCAAGGACTACGCAACTTTTGAAATAAGCAAGCAAAAGGTTCTGCCGGGTGAGTTTATCTCTATTGTTTTACACGATGTTACCAATTCGTCATCAGTAATCTATTCGGTAATTGCCGACCAAAACGATGAAAACGACATTATGGTACAAGATTTTGAAAGCGACAGTTCCATCTTCTCTTCAGATAATGCCATAACATTTTTGAAAAATTATAAGCCGCAATTTCTAACCGACGGAAGCGAGCTGATAGCTCTGCTTCCCATTCCGTACGGTACACCAAGCGGAAATTTCACTTTCTCGCTGTCAAGCGGTGTTGCCGAAAAATACTTTACCATTGAAATAGGTGAAGCTCTGCCAACCGATACCGTAACTCTCAGCAAGACCTATGTGCAACTGATAAATGCAATTTCACAGGATGCGCTGGACGGTGTCGAGCAGTTGCTGAAGAATATTTCCGCGAAAACCTCGCAAGGATTACTGTTTAACGGGGCCTTCAACGACCCCTCCGATGCGGGTTATAAAAAAGAGTACTCGTTCGGAGACAGATTTATAATAAGTGACCTACCGCAAAACGATCTGATAGCCCTCGGCAACTGTTATTCAACATCCGCTGCCGGTGGAAGCAACGTATACGCTGCCAATTCGGGAGTAGTTATATATGTGGGTAACAGCAAGCATATGGGAAATACGGTGGTGGTGGATCACGGAATGGGGCTTTGTACGTGGTACTGTAATCTGAGCTACACGGACGTTTGGATCGGCGACGTTGTCGCAAAGGACGAGCTTGTAGGCAAGAGCGGACAATCAACTCTTTTGTCGACAGACGGAGTATTGATACTTTGTTCCGTTTACGATGTTCTTATCGATCCCGATCTTGTTCTGGGCAATGAAATATCCTATAGTGCGTCATAATCAAGGAGGCAAAAATGACAATTTCTGATTTTTTTCAAAGCGGTTTCGTCGGTAAATACTTTTTCGGACATCCGGAAGAAACCTCGGCAATCGTTCTTATGGTAATAAGTGCCGTAGTTGTTATGGTAGCTGCCTATCTTCTCGGAAGCATAAATTTTGCTATAATAATTTCGGGTAAACAGTACAAGCAGGATATTCGTCAATTCGGAAGTAAAAACGCGGGAATGACGAATATGATGCGCACGTACGGAAAAAAAGCCGCCGGATTTACTCTGCTCGGAGACGCACTCAAGGCTGTCGTTTCCTGCCTTATAGGATATGCTTTGCTCGGTCACCTCGGTTCTTACATAGCAGGTCTTTTCTGTATCGTCGGTCACATATTCCCTGTATTTTATAAGTTTAAGGGCGGCAAAGGAGTAGTTACCACCGCTATAGCCATACTGATGTGTGACCCATTCGTTTTCCTTGTGCTTATCGTTTTGTTTGTGATCATAGTAGCGTTTACAAAATACATATCCCTCGGTTCGGTAATTTGCGTTATGCTCTACCCAATTCTTCTTGACCGATTCAGCAAACTGTTTTCGGGAGCATCCACGCCCTATGCCGTATTTGCCATAATTATTGCAATCCTCGTTGTGGCAAAGCATTGGACCAATATAAAGAGACTCATGCAGGGCAAGGAAAGCAAATTCTCCTTTAAAAAGAGCGTGAAATCCTCGGATATCTCCAATGATGATAGTCAAGAGCAAAAATAAGATATGACAGTCAACGAAAATCTCTTAAAGATCTCTTCACTTATAATGATCTGCGCCGAAAAGAAAAAGCTCAAAAAGTCGGTCCTTTCAAAATCGGTCGATAAAACTATTCAAAAGTCTGTCCTTACTCTCAGAAATATTTCCGGCAAATCGGTCCTGCAGGCAGAGCTGTTTCATAAGGACAACAAGGTTACGCACAAAAATTTTGAGCTTGAATCGCTCACTCCCGACTATCTTGCCGATTTTGTCGGGGGGTATATGCAGATAAATCTTATCTGTGACGGAGCCGAATGTGAATACAAGTGCTCCGCCTCGGGAAACACCGTTCTTCTCGGCGATAAAAAGATCTGCAAAATACTTGACGACACAAGTGCCGCGCCGACCATCGGGCTCATCGGGAACAACAGAAAAAAGCAATATATACTGTCGGGAAGCGAGCCGTTTTTGCGTCAGCTTGAGGTTTCGGACGAAAACGGTCGGGTTTACGACAAGAAACAGGCGAAATTCAGACAGATCAACAGATTTCTTGAAATAATACGCGACGCCGAAGACAAACTTCCATCGGACAGCATACGCATATGCGACCTGTGTTGCGGAAAAAGCTATCTTTCCTTTGCCGCTTATCACTATTTTGCCAACGTTCGCGGAATGAAGGTAAGTATGACCGGAGTCGACCTTAAGCCGGATGTCGTGGAGCGTTGCAATTCCGTTGCAAAGGCTCTCGGATTTGACGGTCTTGAATTTCTTTGCATGGACATCAACGATTACACGCCTGCCGTTCTTCCCTCTCTCGTTATCTCGCTTCACGCCTGCGACATAGCAACCGATATTGTTCTTTGCAAAGCGGCAGAGTGGAAAACCGATGTCATACTCGCCACGCCCTGCTGTCATCACGAGCTTAATCACAATATTGATTGCAAAGAGCTGTCGTTTATCACCGAACACTCGATGCTGCGACAAAAACTGTGCGACGCGGCAACCGACGCACTTCGCCTTTGCAGGCTTGAGGCAGAAGGTTATACCACCTCTACGGTCGAGCTCATTGATCCTAACGATACCCCAAAGAACGTAATGCTCCGTGCTTTTCGCAAGAAAAATTTCAACAAAGATTCAAACGAAGCAAGGCGTGCCCTCGAACGATACCTCAACGCAAAAAGCTTTTTGTGCGGCGGAAAGGACACCTCTGCATTTCACTTCTAATTTCAAATCAAAGGGTTGATAAAATGACATACCACAATGCCATAAAATTTATTAAGACAGCGCCGAATATAGCTCCGAAAGATGACTCCGCGTCGACCAGAATCAATGTTCTCTGCGCAGCGCTGGGAAATCCGCAGAAAAAGATCAAATACATCCGTCTTGCAGGCAGTAACGGCAAAACCGTGTGCGCACGTATGCTGATTTCCATACTCAATAAGGCGAATATTCAAAACGGCTGTCTATCCATGCCCATATACTCGGAAATACGCGACAACATCAGAATAAACGGCGCTCCGATAAGTATGTCTGAAACTGTTGAATACGTCAGCGAGATTAAGTCAGCCGTTGAGAAGATAAACGAGAGCACTGAACCCTCAAAGCTCTTTCGTCCGACAGCGCACGAGATATTGCTTTGCATGGCGTTGCTTGCCTTCGTCGCTCACAAATGCAACATCTGCATGATCGAGAGCGATCACAAGAGCGAGGATCCCTCTCGTTTTCTTCCCGCGCCATTTGCTGCCGTTATATGCGGTTCGATCCCAATTGAGGATAGGGACAGGCAGGATATATACAAAATACGCTCATATATCTGCCGCGGCGTTCACGAGATCATCAGCGCACCGCAAAATACCGATGCTTATAAGATCATTGCAGATACCTGCTTTTCGGTCAATTGCCGACTGACTTTGGCGGCAAAGAACAATATCAATATATCTCGTCTTACCCTGCGCGGGACAGACTTCACCTATAAGGACTGTGAATATTCACTTCATTTATGCGGAAAATTCCAGACGGTAAACGCTGTTGTTGCAATAGAAAGTGCCGACATGCTGACACGCTTAGGTTACTCCATAAGCCGCGATGATATCAAGGCCGGACTTTCTGCGGTAGATGCACCGTGCAAGTTTGAAATAATCTCGCTTTCACCTACAATAATCGCGGACAGTACCCACACACCTATCGCCATTGAAGCGGTATGCGATTCTTTGGCTGATTTTAAGGAAATAACCGGTACACGTGTTCGACTTTGCCTTCCCGACGGAGAGCTTATTGCTCAATATTTGAACGCCCTTCAGAAAAGAGGCTACACGGTTGAAAAAATAAGCGCGCTTGCAGATGAATATTTATCCGAACAAAGCTATAGCGGAGTGATTCCGCTGACTTTGACAAAGAGCGCAAAGGAAGCAGCAAAAGACGCACTCTCGAAACTTGATAACTCTTGTATTCTGCTTATTTCCGGTCCGACCAATTTTACACGTTCGATCAGATACCAAATGCTCGGAATACTTGGATTTTAGCCATAAATTTATAAAAAATAACTAAAAAAAGAGCATTATTTAGCTCTTTTTTTTGATTTCTTATTGAAATCCACTGCACTGTATGATATAATTAGCCTAAACAAAGCACAACTGCTTTTATAAAAGATCAAGGAGATTTTACCATGAATAACGATTTTCCAAAAGGTGCTTTCCTTCTCGTCAGCGACTTCGTAAAGCCCGACACGGGTGAAGACGTTTCGGACGCTCTTCAGGAGCTTATCCTGAACAACCCCAAGAGAGTTCTTTTCTTCCCCGACGGAGAATATCTGCTCTCAAAGCCCATTTGTACTCCCGCAAATCCCGAACACAGCGTATCTCTTCAGCTTTCCAACTACGCCGTAATAAAAGCCATGGACTGTTGGGACAGCGACGAGGCACTCATTCGTCTCGGTGCCGCAGAGCCTTTTAACACCATCTATACCAACGGAAGCAATTACTACCTTTCCGGCGGTATCATCGACGGAAGTGACCTCGCAAACGGCGTTTCGATTGACAGTGGCCGTGAGACACGAGTTGAGAACGTTTCCATCAAACACACAAAGATAGGTCTGCATGTAAAGTACGGCGCCAACTCCGGCTCATCCGATTGCGACGTTTGTAACGTCAACATAGTCGGACGCGGAACGGTTGACTCCATCGGTCTGCTTATAGAGGGTATGGACAATACCTTTACAAATATGCGCATAGCAAGAGTTCAGATAGGTGTAAAACTCATTCGCGGCGGAAATTATCTTCGCAACATCCACCCGCTGTACAGTCTTAAGTCGGGTTGGGATCACTATACAGACAGCATTGCGTTCTGCGACCTCAGCTGGGAAAACTGGTACGATTTCTGCTACAGCGATCAGTACTGCACGGGATTTTTTATGAAGAGCGGTCTGAGATCTGTCTACCACAACTGCTTCTGTTTCTGGTGGAAGACGCTTGAAGGCGGTGAGATTGGATTCCGAACCGACGGAAAGTTCTGCTCGGCTATCAAGAACACGAAAGTTACTTTCAGAAGTGATGCCAACGACACTAATTTCCTCCTTGTCGGAGAAAGCGGCGGCAACGGTGTTATCGATACTCCGTTCTTTAACGAAGACAAAGCTCCCGACAAATCATACAAGGATTATCTTGTAGGTCGTGTGCTTTGATAATTCAGCATGATATCTTTAACCAAAGATAACGCTAAGTTATGATTTCCATATGATGAAGTTTACGGTTGTGATTTCCTGCACACAGTTATAGCATGATACTCACTATAACTCTGAAATCAAAAACAAAGCCAACCGAAAAATCATAATTTGGGCACTCATACCTGAAAAGTTGCGCCGAAAATCGGCTATCGAGCACACAAAAAATTGAAATTTACAAGAATTTCCACTAAAAAGCGTTTTGACTGTCTTTTGACTGTCAAAACGCTTTTTCATCATGCACGATCAACTACACCGCACCTTATATCAGGCAAGCCTCATTGATGATTGTCGGTACTGCAAGCGATCTATTTTTGCTTATTTCCGGTCGGGGATCATTTTCCGAACTCTTCGTCTGCCAGCTTGCAGAATTTCTTAATGAGATTAATTTCATTTGGGTTGTACGGATATAAACTCGGACGGTAAAGGTCATGGAACCACTTGTCAAAATCCCATGAAAAGTGTTCGGGATCCTCATAATAGCGATCCCACATCCCTACCCACGGCTCATATGTCTGATACTTTCCGGCAACAAATCCCCAGTTGTAGCATCCGATATTTTCCAAAAAGAACAGTGGAAACATTTCCTCAACTGTATTTCCAAGACAGCGTGCAAGCCATTCAGTATTCAATATGGGTCTGCCGAGCTTCTTCAATTTTCTTATTATCTCTATATTATCGGAATATGTTGAATAATTGTGATATGAAATAATATCCGAATTTTCAAGTCCGAACTTTTCTATTTCCGGCAACTTGTCTACATTGTAGTTTGAAAATAAACATACTGTAAGAGGCTGTATAGGATCAAGTCCCCGTATGATCTCAAAAAATTTTTTGAGATGCGGCAACGACATGGATCTACGATTTGAAGCTCCCGGCTCATTAAATACGTCCCATATCACGATCCGTTCGTCATTCCTGTATTTTTCAACTATCTCTCGCACGAATTCATAATATTTTTCGGCATATAAGGGCTCGTCAAGAAGCGAATATCCCGCAACGGCAAACTTTCCGTGCTGTGAAACCTTTCTTCCCCCGTGATATCCCCAATCAACCTTCTGCTCACCGAGATACATGCGCTTCAAAGCTTCCTCTTTGGGTGGCATACAGTCGTTTCCCAGAACCACCATACAAGAGATCCCGTTTTGGTTTGCGGCTTCAATATACCTTTCAAACCGCTCCATAAATCCGTCATGTTCTTTTAACCATACCAAAAATTCGGGGATTATCCTTATGGTATTAAATCCCGTTTCAGCCGCAAGTGCAAGCTCGCGCTTCGCTGTCTCAAACCGCTCCTCAAATCCGTACTCCTGCCATTGATCAATACGGTTTGCGCAGTCGCTGCTCATGAAATTGCAGCCTCTCATCCACGGTCTTGCATTATACCATTCCCATATTTTTTCTTCACTCCATCTTGTTTTCATGCGTTATACCATCCTTTCAAATTCAAATATTTTTACAATCCAGATTGTCGCCGCCCGATCAGCCAATGCATCCGGTACACTCATTCGTACAGTTTATCATACCTATATAGGTTCAATTCTGCCGTTTTTTCCGTCAGGTAATATCTGCTGTTATTTTATATGTAACCTCATCGCACGGAATTACATTATATTCAAAACAATTAAGTTAAAAAAATTGACTTTATCAGTGAAATATGATATAATGCTGTAAAAAGAGGTGCAGAAATGAATATAATCGATCTTGAAACTCCGCTTAACACCGAAAAGTATTTTGCCCCTGAAACAGACAACGAATATCCTTTTTATATTACGGAATACGGAAAGACTTTTCGCAATACTCCATGTTATCAGCTGCGTATGGACTCACCCATCGGATGTGTTCAGTATGTAATATCCGGCTCGGGAATAATCATATGTAATGACAGGATATATACTGTAAACGGCGGCGACACCTTTTTGCTTCCCGAAGGAAGCGACCAGATATACTACTCAAATCCCGACAATCAATTTGAAAGGATCTGGCTGAATTTTAAAGGCGAGCTTGCCAAAGCTCTCATCGACATATATAAACTGAACGACACAGTGGTTTTCAGAAATGTCAACACGCTTGATATTCTCACTCAGATTCATTCCGAATGTAAAAAGCTCTCGGATCCTTCAGAGTATAAAAATCAAACATCCGGGCTTTTTCTAAAGCTCGTTCAGTTTCTCTCGAATAATAAGACAGCTGCCGATGAAGTAACAAGCGCCATTGAGCAAATACGGTTATACATTGACTGCCACATAACCGAAAACTTAAAGATCTCCGATATCGCTCAAAACTTCTCCTTTTCCAAGGAACACATTATCCGTGTTTTCAAAAAAAACTACGGAATAACGCCGCATCAATATATTTTGCAGTCAAAGATACGACTCGCTATGATCATGTTGAAGATGGACGGATCAAGCATTGAAGAAATTTCGGAAAGGCTCGGTTTTTCCGACTCCCATCATTTTTCCACGCAATTCAAAAAAATCATGGGTTATAAGCCGTCCATGTACCGAAAAGTCAATACACGCCCAAAGTCTTGAAATTAACGGCTTTAATGTGGGAATATTCCTTGAATTTACCGTATAGGCTCACCTTTTCAAATCCTACTCTGTACATAATGACCTCTTCTTATATGGTCACAGTCTCTTCTTTCCTGTTTCGGGATAATTATACCAACAATAATTGATTGTTTCAATGCAAAATAATGACGAGTTCAAAACAATTAAGTTTAAAAAATTGATTTTTAAACCGAAAATGATAACAAATAACAGAATACTAAAAGCGCGGTTGCTTGTTTGCAACCGCGCTTTGCCGTTACACAGTCTATTACAGAACCACTAAACCCTACCTATCCGAAAAATTCTCAAGGGTATTCAACACCGTCGTGTATTGTTCGAACTCTTATTTCCATGTATCAAAATGCCCTATTATCGAAGAATAAGTATAGAGAGAGCCGAGACAAACAAGTGCAGTATTGCTTTCCCTTGCGGCATTTACTGCACACCAAAGAGCGTCGCCGACAGAGTCAAACGCCTCAGAGCTCACGCCATTCTCACAAAGCACCCGTGCATACTCTCGGGAAGATAGAGCGCGTGAGTTTTCGGGTGTAATGGTAAATGCGCGCGAAGCGACCTTTGCGACATCGCTCGCCATTGTGCGGTAATCCTTATCCTTGAGGACACCTGTAAGCACATACACCTTCTCGTTTCCAAAATAACGTTTTATACTGCTTACCGCCGCCGTTATTCCCTCGACGTTATGCGCACCGTCGAATATTACGAGCGGATCGCGGCAAATTATCTCAAATCTTGCCTGCCAACGAGCCGCCCCAAGTCCTATGCGTATCGCATCCTCGGAAATACAAAAACCCTCTCGGCGCAATATATCCGACGCCGACAGTACTATTGCGGCGTTTCTCGGTTGATATTCTCCGAGAAGAGATATATGCATATCTGTGTGTTCGCCGAAATCAAATTGCGTTCCGTCAAGAGTCATTTCCTTTACGTGAAGCTTTGAATAGTCGACACGACTATACTCGGAGCCGAGCTCAGCGGCGTGTGCGCGGATGACCTTGTCGGCGCTCTCGTCTGTACCACCGAAAAGCACCGGACATCCGTTCTTAATAATTCCCGCCTTCTCTGCCGCTATCTTCTCTACAGTATCTCCGAGAAAGGCTGTATGGTCGAGCGCAATACCGGTTATTACCGAAAGAAGCGAATTCTCGATAATATTCGTAGAATCAAGTCTTCCGCCCAGCCCGGCTTCGAGCAGTACGATATCGCATTTGTTTCTTCGGAAATATTCAAATGAAACCGCCGTAATAAGCTCGAACTCAGTAGGCTTATCGATCATCGAATCGGCTATCGGTCGAATATCACTTGTGATCTCGGCAAGCTCAGCATCTGAAATGTTTTCACCGTTTATCTTCATCCGCTCGTTGAAAAATTTTATATACGGAGACGTATAAAGACCGGTCTTGTACCCTGCGACACGAAGCACCGATTCGAGCATCGACGCGGTCGAGCCCTTCCCGTTGGTTCCCGCTATATGGACGAACTTAAGCTCTCTTTCGGGATATCCGAGCTTTTTGCAAAGCTCTCCTATGCGCTCAAGTCCCGGCTTGCAAAAGCACCAATTTATGCTGTGTATATATTCAAGTGATTCTTCGTAATTCAAAATTGCCTCCGAAAAATTCAGTTGGTTTTATTTCTGTCGATAAGTTTGCGGAATGTGGCGTTTTTATAAAGCAAGCACAAAAGCCAAAGCTCTACCGAGGCAATCAAAATGTAGAGTGGTATTCTCCACATAATAGCCCAACCGTAGAACTGATAAAGTCCTGCCGATTTGATAATCAGAGAGCCGATAAGATGCGCCGCCGCCCCGGAGATGATGATCTGAGCATATCCGTTTTTCTTGATAATAACTTTTGCGACGAAGCCCGATACAAATCCGACCGTCGCCGCTCCGAGAGTTACCACCAAATTTATGGGATATGCCTGTGCCGTTAGCAAATAGCTTATGACATCGCTCGCCGCTCCTACTGCCGCTCCCGTGATCGGTCCGAAAAGTATACCGGACAAAATGATCGGCAGGTTTTCAAAGGTTACTCGGAAAAGACCGTTCGCGAAGTTCATGTAATTTTTACAGAACATTCCGATAACCACGCTCATTGCCGTAAGCATGGCAGTAAGCGTTAATACTTGAATACTTTTTTTCATAAAAAATCCTCCTTTCCCAAGCTCGCATATGGCCAAGGTAAGGAGGTACAGAAGCTCTGTCGCCTTTTGCCGTATGAAGCGGGATGCAAGATACGGACCGCAAGCCTCGGCTTTTCGTCCCGCAGGCAACTCCCCGTCCCGCAAGCACTTCACGCCCGCACCTTTACTCTTCTACTTTGTTTTTATTTTCCTCTTTCAAGGACGGTATATATTATATCACAAAATATATATTTGTCAATAGCTAAAAAAAATATTTTAAAGCTATTGAAAAATTTCCGGATATATGTTAGAATAATGCCATCAAATACTCAGAGGTGATATTATGATCTATAACACTTTTAATCTTTCCGAAAAATATCCCGAGTGCACCCTGACACTCTACATTCACGAGGAAGCATCAGATCCTCGACCCATCATAATTGTCTGCCCGGGCGGCGGATACCGATTTCTTTCGGGACGCGAGGGTGCTCCTATTGCCGAATACTACTACAATGCCGGCTTGAACGCCGCCGTTCTCCACTACTCCGTAGAACCGAAGGCAGCAAATTACGCGCCGCTGATCGAGGTTGGTCTTGCCATAAAATACGCAAGAGAACACGCCGAAGAATTTAACACAGCAAAAAGCAAGGTCTTTACCTGCGGATTTTCTGCAGGCGGTCATCTTGCGGCATCTGCGGGAATCCTTTGGGATATTCCCGAAGTACTTGCCGCTATGAGCGACTCTCCTCTCGGCATCAGCCGTCCCGACGGAATGATACTATCCTATCCTGTTATCACATCGGGCGAATGGGGGCACAGAGGCTCTATAGCAAACCTCGTGGGAAAAACAGATTTCAACAAGGAAGAAGGAGAAAAGTTCTCGCTTGAAAAGCACGTAAATAAAAACACTCCGCCAATGTTCATCTGGCATACGGTCACCGACACCTGCGTACCCATACGCAACACTACGATGCTCATTGACGCGTATATTGAAAACGGTCTGTCATTTGAGGCTCATATCTATCCCAAGGGTCCTCACGGATTGTCGCTTGCAAACGAAGTGACATGGGAAGGCAATGCGGTAATGCGCGACCCGCATGTTGCAAGCTGGATAGGTCTTTCGGTGGATTGGATAAGATCAATTTTTTAAATCTGTTAAGTCATGACCACCAGCCGTGCTGGTGGCTTGAGTAAGCCCCCTTGGGGCATGTC